>CAJXSB010000219.1 GCA_913060435.1 uncultured Desulfococcus sp. | reverse complement strand
CCCCCCGGTCTCGACCACCCCGCCGCCGCTGCAGCGGACGGCAGCCGCATCGTCCCCGACCGGCTCCGGCCCACCGTTTTTGCCGGCGTCGCTGTTTTCGCACGCGGCGAAAAAAACCAGGAAAAACACCACCAGGCCCGGAACAAGCACCCGACCCCACATCCATTCCCATCGACATTGCTTCATAATGACCTCCCCGGGATGCGAAAACACCCTTTCCTCCGCCGCTCGGTTATGGTATGCAGTGAATCATCCAGCCGTAGCTGAAGCCCTCTCCCGCCGAGCCGATATCCGAAGATCGACCACCCTCACCGCAAAGGAGAGACGCCATGTTTGACGAACTGCGAAAACCATTTTTCATCGCCGCCGTTGTCGCCATCGCCCTTGCCGTCCTGGTGGAGGCTGGGTCGGGGTTCACCGTCAGCGGCCTCTTCTACCTCAGCGTCCTCGATGCCCTGGTGCTGTTCACGATTCTCCTGGTCGCCGCCCCGCTGGTCATCTCCCACCGTCTCCACGGGCGCATTCAGGGGATTGCCACCTTCATCGTGTCGCTCCTCATGCTCCTCGGCTCCATCGCCATGATCTTCGCCGCGCTGGGCCTGCTGATGCTGATGGTCTCGCTGCTCCTGGCCATCCCCTTCGGGACCATCATATATCTCGGGGAGTACGGCAGCTTCGACCGGCCTGCCGCGCTGCTCAGCCTCGCCATGGCGCTCAAGCTCGCCTTCTCGGTGCTCCTGATCCTGGCCCACCAGCGCTTTCTCGAAAACAAAGGGCTGGTGCTGATCATCCTCACATCCTTTGCCGGCACCATCCTCCTCAGCTTCCTGCACGGGATCTTCCCCCGGTTTCTCGTGAGCATTACCGATGACATCGGCGCCATCATCATCGCGGTGCTGACGCTCATATGGGCGCTTTTCTATCTCATCGGAGCGATCCCCGCCATCATCAAGGCGCTGCGGGTGGACAAGTCGGCGGCCTGATCATTCCAACCGAACCTCCGCCGGGTTGGCCTTCGAGCACCCGTCGCACGCCAGGCGGACGGTGCCGCCCTCGTCCAGCACCACCAGGGATGCCGTCGTGACGACCTCGCACATCAGTACCTCCCCGCTGCGACAGCCCGTGGAGACCGTTTCGCCTTGGGGAAAATAGGAGACCTCCAGCTGCGGGCCGCCCTGCACAATGACGGCGGTGGCGACGTTGGCGGGGATTTTCAATCGTTCCGAAAGGGTCACCATCTTCTGCGGGCTTACCCGGAGGCCCGCTCCGCGGGACCGGGCGCCATCATCTTCTTCACAGTGGCACATCTGGAGGCTCATCCGTGCGCTGGCGGGCCGCAGCGTCATCTTCTCGAAATCGATCCAGTCCCAGAACCCGTCCTCCTTTTCGGATATCCGAATGAGGCAGGGGGTGTCGTCCGTCAGCCGGAAGGCGCCCTGCCCTTTCCGGCAGGGCGCGGCCGGCCGGAGGCGTGAAATCCCCAGCGAGGGGCTGAGGAAATCGAGGGAGCGGCCCAGGGACCCGACCCAGCCGTCCTGGATATCCTTGCGTTCCTCCCGGCTCAGTTGCTGTTTTGGCTCCTCCGAACCCCGCTTGAGGGAGATCCCGATGCCGACGGCATAGGCCACGGCCATCAGTGCCAGAATGACCAGGACGATCTTGCTCGATTTCTTCATCTCCGCCCCACCTCCTTGTCATTCGTTTTCAGCTTCGGGCTCCAGGGAACGGGTGAGCACCGACGGGGGTATGGCCACGTGCTTCATCATCTTGACCTTGTTCATCTGCTGCAGGGGTATCAGCTTGTCGATGGTGACCCGGCTCATGGCGCCCACCCATAGTTTCATCTCCGATTTCTCTGGCACCGACGCGCCGGCTTGGGGCTGCTGCTCGAGGACGACGCCGACCTTCCCGGCGTCCGTGACCCTGCGGGTAAAGAGCCCGGTCTCGGCATTGAAGGTCAGGCCGCTGTTGTTGATCTTCTGCAGGGCGCTGAAGAGACTCGACTCCTCGACCTGCGGCACCTCCACCTCGGTCTTTCCGGTCAGCATCTTGACGGCGATGCCGATGACCGCCACCACCGCAACGGCCGCAACGACCCAGAGGATCCAGCGCCGGTCCGTGCCGCCGCCGTTGGGGACCACCACCGGCTCCTTTTTCTTGACCTCGAAATAGACGCTTTCGCCGTCCACGTAATTCTCACCGGGATTGTCGGGGTCGAAGACCCGGAGCCGATAGCTGTATTTCCCGGGCTTGCAACCCTCGGGCACCTGGATGTTCACGACGTACTGGGTCATGGTGTCAGGGTCGAGATCCCTTTCGGCGTCGCCCTCGACCGAAAGCCAGGACGCCTCGGCCGGTGCCGTCGGGGCGATCTGGGTCCCGATCCGGATGCTGCCTTCCGTACTGTTCTTGACGTTGAAGACGTGTGCGGCGCTGCCGTCCTCGGCGCACGAAACCAGCCCCTTGACCTCTTTGATGGAAACGATGCTCATGGCTCCTCACCTCCCTGTGTGGTCGGCCGGATCTCCAGGTCATAGGAGACATAGGCCGGTTTTTCCTGTTCAACGATCCGCTCGATCAGCGCGCGATGGGGCGCCGCCTCCTCCGGCAAAACGATGCAGAGGTGAAAAGGGCGGGCATTACCGCGGCGGTCCCGGTTTTCCAGCAGCTCGAACCCCTCGATGCCGGTGGCGACCTCCAGAAAGCGCTGGAGCCCCTTGGCCGTCCCCCGCCACTGCGACAGAAAGGCCGCCGCGGCGATCAGCTCCCGGAGCCGACCCATACCCGGGGAGATGGGATCGGCGCTTCGCTGGTACGCCGCTGTCTGGGCGCAGTAGAGGGGAAAAAAACGGTCCAGGTCCATCCAGCAGGCGAGATAGGGCACGAACCCATCCGGCGCGGTGTGGGGATTGAAAAAACCTGACAGGTCCGCCAGCACCGCCTCCACCGGTTCGTGCAGCGCCCCCATCACCTCGAGGAGCGCGTCGAGGGGTCCGCCCTCGCGGCGCGTCTGCTGAAATACCTGCGGCAGGAGGCCCGAAATATCATGGGGTTTCATCTTCGCTCTCCACCTCCAGTTCGTGTTCGGCCGAACAGAAGAGCCAGGTCCCGGGCAGGGTCACCCGCTCGAAAAAGATGCGGCTCGACACGTTCTCATAACTTTGTCCGTAGTCGCGGCTGCGGTAGATTCCCTCGACGCCTGCGGCAAACATGCAGCCCGTGGCCGGGTCGGCGGCCAGCGCGTCGACCGGCTGGAAAAGGCGCTCCGGGCCGCGGAGGGGAAGGCTGCACTTGATGGTCGGCGCGGCCCAGCTTGGCTCGGGGTCCGTGATGTCGAGTCGAAGCACGCCGCCGCGGTGGGACGCCCCCAGCACCACCGGCCCGTGAAACGCGATATCATGGCATCCCCCGGCATTCCATTCCCGGTGAAACTGCCGCCACCCCTCGGGGTTCTCCTCCGCGCCCGTCATCCGCCACCGGAAGCAGGCCTCGCCCGGGTCGTTGCCGATGGCCGTGGTGCAGGCCCAGAGGTACCGTTGGGCGCCGTAGTGCTGGAACGCCACCCGCCGCACCATCTTCCCTTCGAGGCCCAGAAGTCGATAGGTTTCGCTCTTGCCGCCCTCATCCGAGAGGTAGACCCCCTTGTCTCCGCGGGCGGCCGCGGCGACGCTGGTCCCGCCCCACACGTCCGTCGACACCGCGACGGCGTAGAAGCCGAGGGCGGGTGCATCCGGCGCCACCAGCACCTGGAACGGTTCGGCCGCCTCATGGATCGCCAGCTCGTAGAGGCCCCGTTCGGTGGCCAGCAGCAGCACCGGAACCCCCTCCCGCACCACCCAGGCCATGTCGTCGACCCGGAAGGTCATGCGAAGCCCCACCTTCCAGCCTTCACCGCAGTCGTGGGAGACGTGGATGGCCGATGCTGCGTCGGCGGCGTCGATCCGGGTGGCCACCGCAAGCAGCCCCGGCCGCTCCTGCATACCGCTCTGCCTGGGAAAGGCGCAGACCGCCACCACCTCCTCGCCGGCGAATCGGCCGATGAACTCCCAGCCGTCGCCCACATTGGTCGACCGAAAGACCTGCTCTCCGGACCCCGCATACCAGGTGTCGGCCTGGTAGGCGTCGGCGCAGACCGTCCGGACATCGCGATCCGGCACCTCGTCGATCACGAGCCGGATATCCGACACAGCGCTCACCCCCGGCTCTTCGTCGATGATCCGGTAGATGTCCCACCGCGTCAGCGGCCTTCCAAAGGGCCATCCACCACCGTCCGGTTTTCCCGAAAGGGGGCTGATGGTGTCCCAGAGCCGGGAAAGGACGCGCGACCTCACGGCGGCGGGGTCCTCTTCGCGGAAGACCGTCAGGCGGGCCTCGACCTTGACCGGCTTGCAGTGGGCCCATTTCACGATGCAGGTGGTGCCCAAAGGCTTCCGTTCGTCCAGCACCTGCTGGATCTGCTGAAGGGCGGCGGGGGTTTCGTGGGCGCGGAGGACCTCCAGGGTGACGCGGCCCTTTTCCCGGATGCTGTCGGGAATGTGGGGGACCAGCAGCACCTCGACGGTTCCCGGCCGGGCATAGGACCAGAGCATCGCCTTGGTGATGGCCCGCGCCCGGTCGACGACGCCCGATGCGCGGCGGGCGATGTGCTCGAAATCCCGGGCCGTCACCGCCCGGTGCAGTGCATGGAGCTCCTGGGGCCCCCGGCGCAGGGCGTTGTCGAGGGTTTCGGCGTCCCGGCCGCCGGATGCCGGCCGGGGGTTGGTCACGGCCATCCCCGGGATGGGATCCTTGAGGACCGTGAGCGTGCCGGCCGTCACGTTGCCGGCGGAACCGCCCCCGCACTGGTACCAGACACGGATTTCCCGGTTCGCCTCGGGGATTTCGGCCAGGGCGCGCGCCTCGTCTTCCAGTTCGCCCTCCCCTGCCTGCATGCGGACCGCCGATGAGAAAATGACGGCGCCGGTCATCCGGTCGACCATGTAGACGAAGCGGTCCTCGCCGACCCTCGAAAAATTTTCGACCTCGCGCCAGATGCGGAAGCTATTGCCGTCATGGGACACAAAGGGTCCGGCAAGGCTCTCCTGGTCCGCAGCCGGGGTCTCGACCCCCACCACCAGGTCTTTCGAGCCTGCAGGGGAGGCGATCATCGGCGGACGTGCGACCCGGACCACCAGTCCCGGCATCCCGGTGCCGACGCCTGCCGGCTCCGCATCCACCAGGCTGCAGTGGCGCGCGGGCACCTCGGCGACCGTTTCGCCGGGCGCCAGGACGGCAGCCTCGAGGGTTGCGAAGACCGGCGGATCGGCCCCGGCGTCGGCGCGGGCGGTCGTCACCCGGGTGCCCCGGGGAATCTCGACGGGGCGGTCCTGAGGCCGGCTCAGGTGGAACCGAAGGATGACGTTCGCGGCGGCCGGGGGCTGCAGGCGCAGCCCGATCAGACGAAGGAGCTCGATGTAGACCTTCTCCGGCAGCCGGTTGAGGCGGTAAAGCAGGATGTCCGTCAGATAGGCGAAGGCTTCCACGAGCACCATGCCGGGGTCCCCCGGGGAAAGGTCCGTCCATTCGGGGCAGGCCCGGGCGATGCGCCGCCGGGCATCCTCGACCAGGTCCTCGAACCTTCGATCATCCAGATTCGGCGATTGTATCGACATCATGAAGCCTCCTCCGCCATGAAAACAGGTATCACAAGATCCTCCCGAAGGCCGGTCCGCCGCAGCCGGTAGGTCAGGTGGATGTCCATGCGGCCGGGATTCTCGCTGCCGGCCGTGGCGTCCAGGAAGAGGATCTCGGCCCGGGGCTCCCACCGGCTGATCGCACTGCGCACGTAGTGGATCGCCAGGCCGTGGGTGGTCGTGTCATTGGGCGAGAAGACGAGCTCCTGCAGCCGGCATCCGTAATCCGGCCGCATGACCCGCTCGCCCGGCGCCGTCGTGAGCAGCATCAGGATCGACTGGCGGACGGCGGCGTTTCCGGAGACCATCTCGACCCCGCCCGTGCTGGCGATCTGGATGCCTGAAAACGGACGACCCTGGTCGAAGTCGGGGTGCAGAAACCGAATGGTGCGGAATGGATCCGGTGCTGTCATATCTCCTCCAGGATCTCCTGGCCCGGATTCCGGACCGTGTAGGTGACGGCGCCCGGCGGGGTGCCGTCGGTCAGGCCGGTCACGGTGTCGAGGCAGACCCGCCGGCCTTCGATGGAAAGCAGGTCCGAATACCCCTCTCGCACCTTCAGGGTCCGGCCGCACGCCTTGATCCCCGGGCCGACGTTGGGGCAGCCCGCGATGGCCCGCCCCTCTGGATCGGTCTCCACCAGCACCCGCCGGCCCTCGATGGTCACCAGGGCCTGGGAGGGCTCAATGGAAACCGTCCCCACCTCGTGGTCGCAGACCAGTGCTGCGTCTTCCGTCAGAAAAAGCATCACGCCCTCCCGAAATCGATGTGCCCGCCGCGGATGGTGACCTTCCTTCCGGGGGCGGAGATGTCGAGGTCGGCCGCCGATACGATCCGGCACTTCTCCGCTGCCAGCTCGACAAGGCTGCCGCGGCTGTCCTCCAGGAGGATCGCCTCGGGCGACATGGCGATGCGGTCGCCCTCTCCGTTCTCCACATCCACGGTCTTCTCCCCGTCATTCAGCCGCACCCGGAGTCCGCCGGGAGTCGTCACGGTGTAGCGCCGGACCCCACCCTCCTCAACGCCGGAATCGGGCGGCGCCGATGGACCGTAAAGCCCCCCCAGCACAATACCCCGGGCCGGATCTCCATCCAGGAGGACCACCAGCACCCGGTCGTCGACGTCGGGCAGGGCCACCAGCCCCTTTCCGGGCCCGGCCCCGGGCGTCAACACGTTGAACCATCCCGCCTCCACACCGCCATAGTTGGGCAGGACCACCCGGACCCGGCCCATCCCGTCGGGGTCGTCGACACGGCTGACCACGCCCAGGGTGGCCACGGTGCCGGGGGTGCGCCGCCTGCCGGGCGGGGGCGTTGTGTCCAGCTCCGAGATGTAGCCCCGATGCCGGTCGATGACATGGCGCACGGCCGTAAGCACGTACCTTCCCGCCAGCGGCGCCGCAACACCGGAAACCGCGACGGGAGTGCCGGGCCGCAGCCGCGGATCCCCCTCGGCCACGCCCCGGAGAACCACCGCCCGGGCCGCCCGCCGGTCCAGTTCGGCCTGGGCCATGCCGTCGGCCTGGGCGTCATCCCGGGCCGGTATATCGACAAGGGTGCGGCCGGGATGTCCGCCGACCTGCTCCGGGGAGGCGCCCGACGGTCCGTTCCCGCCGGTCCGGGCCCGTTCGGCGGAGCCGGCCAGCGGGGCTGCACGGCCGGGGTCCCATGCCAGGGCTTCGACGCTCCGGCAGGCGGCATCCGCGTTGCGCTCGATTCGCGCCTCCATCAGCGATCGCCCGAGCTCGAGGGAGACATCCGATCCGAACCCGTCCAGGGCGGTCAGGTGCAGCGCCGGCGGCCGGAGCGTAAAATAGAGACCGCACTGCTCCGCGGCCTCGCCCAGCAGCTCGAGATCGGACTGGCCGAACTGGAACAGGGCCTGCAGGAGCGGCCCGGGGTCGCCGGCATCCACGGCAAAGCCGAGGTCCGCAACCAGGCTTCGGGCCAGTTCGAGGAGATTGACCTGGACATGGGACCGCAGCG
>CAJXSB010000218.1 GCA_913060435.1 uncultured Desulfococcus sp. | reverse complement strand
CAGTCCTCCGGCACCTTCTCCACGAACTCGGTGTAGTAGTTGCGGCCCGGTTTGGCGCCGTCGCAGCCGCCCACCAGGAAGAAGTGGCGGATGGCCTTGTTCTTCACGCCCTCGATGACCTGGGGTGCGACGCCCAGGACGGCGTTGCGGCCGAAGCCCACCATGACCGACTTGCCCGCCACATCCGCTGCGAACCCGTCCATCTCCATGGCCTTTTCGATCACCGGGGTGAAGTCGTCGTTGGGCACGTGGGTGACGCCCGGCCACCCGACCAGGCCGGTGGTGAAGATCCGGTCGGCATAGGAGTCCTTCGGCTTCTGGATGCAGTTGGTGGTCATGAGGATGGCGCCGGGGAAGGCGTCGAACTCACGGGCCTGGTTCTGCCATGCGGTGCCGTAGTGGCCGTAGAAGTGGGGGTACTTCTTCAGCTCGGGGTAGCCGTGGCAGGGCAGCATCTCGCCGTGGGTGTAGATGTTGATGCCCTTGCCCTCGGTCTGCTTCAGCAGGGTGTCGAGGTCCTTGAGGTCGTGGCCCGAAACCAGGATCGCCTTGCCCTTTTTGGGGCCCAGGGGCACCTGGGTGGGGACGGGGTGGCCGTAGGTCCCGGTGTTGCCGGCGTCGAGGAGCTCCATGGCCCGGATGTTGACCTCGCCGCACTTCAGGGCCAGGCCCACGTAGTCGTCCACCCCCAGCCCCTTGTTCAGGGTCGCGGCCATGGCTTCATGGATGAAGGCATAGACCGCCTCGTCCTGCTGGCCGAGGATGGCGGCATGGTCGGCGTAGGCCGCAAGGCCCTTGATACCGTAGACGAGGAGCTCCCGGAGGGAGAGCAGATCGGGGTTCATGTCGGGGTCGGCCTTGACGCCCACCGTTTCGCCCTGGGCGATCATCTCGGCCGTTGTTCCCGCCGGCGTGAAGCCGGCTGCGGGATCGGCGAAGTCGGTGCTCCCGCCCGCGTCTGCCACTTTTTTCCGGAGGGCCTCCCGGTGGCCCACGCAGTCGCGGATCAGGGTCACGAAGCGCTCGGCATCGAAGTCGACGTTGGTGAGGGTCGAGAAGACGGCTTCGCAGGTGAAGCGGTTGACGGCGTCATCCGAGACGCCGACCTTCCGGCCTTCGACCGCTACCAGGGAGAGGCCCTTGACCGCATGAATCAACAGATCCTGGAGGGCGGCTGTTTCGGGCTGCTTTCCACAGACGCCGATTTTGGTGCAGCCTTCGCCTTTTGCCGTTTGTTCGCACTGAAAACAAAACATATGTTGCCTCCTTGTTGGGTATATATATCTGGAAAAAAAATTCGTTCCTGTCACTGCTGGGTCGGAATCTACCCCATGCAGCAGGATCCGGCATTGACTTAGGTCAATAAACCGGAAAAATCATCATGCCATGCACCGGCGGGCGCCGGCGCGGGTCCTCGGGGATTCCAATTTCGGGCGTTATCCGATATAGAAGCCGGAGCGATGTCCTGAAACACGACGCCGCAGCGCCGGATCGGTCTGCGGACGCGAAGCGGAATGCTGTATTCGATCGAAAGTCGTGCGGCAACAACGTGAAAGAGGTGCAGATGTGGAGAAGATAATCACGGTTATCCAGAGCGTCCCGATTTTCAGCGGCCTCGACAAAGCAGATATCGAGGCCGTCATGGCGATCGCCGTCGAGCGGCGCTATCGCCGGGGTGAGATCATCTTTTCCGACGGCGAGAGCGCGGACGGCTTTTATGTCATCGCCGATGGAAAGGTCAAGGTCTTCAAGGTCTCATTCGAGGGCAAGGAGCAGATCCTCCATATCTTCGGTCCCGGCGAGCCCTTTGGCGAGGTCCCGGTCTTCAGCGGCAAGGTGTTTCCCGCCAATGCCCAGGCCATCGCCGCCAGCCGCCTTGTCTTTTTTCCCCGGAAAGCCATCATCGCGCTGATCACCGAAAAGCCGTCCATCGCCCTCAACATGCTGGCCGTGCTCTCCATGCGGCTCCGCCAGTTCACGGTCCAGATCGAGCACCTGTCGCTGAAGGAGGTTCCCGAGCGTCTGGCCGCCCATCTCATCTATCTTTCCGAGGAGCAGGGTGCCGGGGAGAGCGTCCGGCTCGACATCAGCAAAGGACACCTGGCAAGCCTCCTGGGAACGATCCCCGAGACCCTCTCCCGCATCTTCGCCCGGATGAGCGGTGACGGACTGATCGAGGTCAAGGGCAGGGACATCCGGCTCGTCGACCGGGAGGGGCTTGCGGCGCTGGCGGGAATCGACCCGGACGAGACGCCCTAACGCCGGTTTGAGAAGTGCATTTTTATTGAAGTTCAAGACGGATGGAAAAAATAAACCGAGGAGGAGGGCGCCGGCACGGCGGGATGCCGTGCCGGCGTATGAAAATCCGGTGGACTTCGAAAGCGCTTCCAGCAGCTATTCGGCGATGCCGAGGGCGGATTTGAGCGCGTCAACGCCGGTGCGGTTCACGAACCGTGCGGTCCGCTCCCGCTTCTTGCCGTTCTCCTTGTAGTACTCCAGGGCGCGCTTGATCAGGTCGATGGCCGCATCCTTGTCGAGGTCCTTGGCCAGGAGGTCGCCGACCCGCGCCTTGCCGCCGGAGTTGCCGCCGAAGATGACATTCCATCCCTTCTTGGTGCCGATCAGCCCCACGTCGCGGACATAGCTTTCACCGCAGCAGAACGGGCAGCCGGAGACGCCGAACTTGACCTTGGCCGGGAGGTCGATGCCCACGTACATCTTCTCCAGCTCCAGGGCCATTCCCAGGGAGTCCTGGACGCCGAACTTGCAGACCGCCGTTCCCGGGCAGGCCTGGGCATAGTGGACGCAGAGCTCGGTGGCCCGGCCGATGTCCGTGCCCAGGTCGTTCCAGATGTCTTCGATGACATCGGCCTTCATGCCGACCAGCGCAATACGCTGGCCCGAGGTGATCTTGACGATGGGGATGTCGTATTTCTTGACAACCTCGGTGATGGCCTCGAGGGTCTCGCGGGGCACCAGGCCCACGGGGGTTCTGGGAACGATGGCGTAGGTTTCTCCGTCGCGCTGCAGGATGGCACCTTTGGGGGTGTCGGTCATGATCTTTTTCTCCTTTCAATGTGGTCGTATGTACCAGGGTTGCGGTGTCCCATGCGGATACGGGATTCTATGGGTAGGGACCGGGCGGCGCCTGATTTTTCTGTGGAAAGCGTCCGCCGCTCATGCCTGGCCCCCAATGCAATGTATTATTGATTAGGCACGGTCATGGCCTTGTCAAGGCCTGTACCTTCAACTGCTGAAAATCAGCCTTGCGGCTGCCCTGAAGAGAAGGCTGCTGCACCTTCAACCACAAAATGGTTTACACTGTTGGGGGGCTTATCTATATACTGACGGCAAAGGGGCGATTGTCTATCCCGAGCAGTGGAAAGAAAAAGATCTCATGTTTCGATAGCCCTTTTTGGGGGTGAAATAATGCGGGGCCGCCGTAACAAAGCAACAGGAGGATTTATATGAAAGCCAGAACCATGGTCACCGCGGTGGACACCCACTGCGAAGGCGAACCCTGCCGCGTCATCACCGGCGGGGTCGTGAGGGTACCCGGGGCAACGATGCTGGAAAAAAAGCGCTGGCTGGAAAACGAGGGCGACGGGCTGCGCCGCATGATGCTGCGGGAGCCCAGGGGCTACCCCGCGCTCTGCTGCAACCTGATCCAGCCGTCGAATCATCCCCAGGCCGATGCCGGATTCATCATCATGGAGCATACGGATTCGACAATCCCCAGACATGGACGGGCGTCCTGGATCGTTCCCCGTGCGGCACGGGCACATGCGCCGCCATGGCGCGACTGCATGCCCGGGGCGAGCTCGCGCTCCATCAGGATTTCCGCCACCAGGGGATCATGGGCACCACGTTCACCGGCCGGCTGCTTGAGGAGGTGCAGGTGGGCGACAGAACCGGCGTCGTTCCCACCGTTGCAGGGCAGGCCTGGATCACCGCCGTAACCCAGTACATGATGGACCCCGGCGATCCGTTCCCGGAAGGATTTACGGTGGGGGACCTGTGGTAAGCGCATCCCGGGAGAACGCCATGTCAATCCACATTTCAGATGAAGACGTCATGGCGGCCTTGGATCCGGATATGGCGATCCGGCTGACCGAGGAGGCCTACGCCGCCCATGCAGGAAACAGGATCGCGGCGGCGCCAAGGCTCAGTGCTGCGATTCCGGGATCGTTGAACTCTTTTATCGTCCTCCCGGCGATCCCCCTGGATCATCCCTATTTCGGCTACAAATTCGCGTCGAGTTTCCCAGGGAACACCAATCTGGGCCTGCCGACGGTCACGAGCCACATCAACGCCATGGGGTCCTTCACGCCGGACATGCAGGAGATCGACGCCCGGACCATTGAACGGTGCAGCAAGATCGTGGTGGATGTGGCGGCGGATGCATGGGCGCATGCCGGGGACCTGATCCGCCCGCTGGAGGCGGGGATTATCGGCCGCGATGCTATCTATGGCACCCTGGGAGACATCGTATCCGGGGCCCTGCCCGGCAGGAGCGATCCGCGGGAGATCACGCTGTTCGAGAGCATCGGGTTCGGGGTGCTCGATGTCGCACTTGCGATCGCCGCTTATGAGGCCTGCGGCCGACCCCGGAAATGATTTCATCTTCGACAACCCCATCCATGGCCCGTGCCGCATGCCCTGCGCACGGGCTTCCTGCATCGTCATGCAGGAGTTCGGCCGCGCGGCACGAACCCCGCCGGACCGCTGACGGCCGGACTGCAACGCCCGCCGCCGCCACCTCCGCCGTTATTTGCTTGACAATGCCGCCATCCGCATGGTAACGAGTTTGATTGAGCGCTCGTTCAATATTGCCCCCACCAGGGGGCTGGAGAGCGCCGGAACCAGACAATACCAGACAGGGCTGCGCGGGCGGACGGCCATCCTTCGGGCTGCACCGCCAGGCCGCCCGTTATCCAGACGCGGGGAAGGGAACCCAACCATGAGCCACTTGAAACATCTTTTTTCACCGGTGGAGATCGGCGGCATGACCGCCCGGAACCGGCTGCTCATGCCGGCCATGAGCATCAACTTCGGGGTGGCCGACAACGGGTATGTCCAGGAGCAGCTGACCGAGTATTTCGTGGCCCGGGCCAAGGGCGGCGCGGGCATGATGCTGGTGGGCGGCGGCGGCACCCACCCCACCGGCCTCGAGCTGCCCCGGCTCCCGGCCCTGTGGGACGACGGCTGCATCCCGGCCCTCAGCAAGATGACCGACCGGGTCAAGCCCTTCGGCGCCAGGTTCGGCATGCAGCTCATGCACGGCGGCCGCCAGTCCTACCACGACCAGAAGGTGGCACCGTCGCCCATTCCCGCACCGGCGGTGGTCAAGGGCACCCCGAGGGAGCTCACCATCCCCGACATCGAGGAGCTGGTCTCCTCCTTCGGCGACGCGGCCCGGCGCTGCCGGGAGGGCGGATTCGAATTCGTGGAGATCCACGCGGGCCACGGCTACCTCATCAACCAGTTCTACTCCCTCAATTCCAACAAGCGGACTGACCGGTACGGCTGCGGATCCTTCGAAGACCGCACCCGGTTCCTCATCGAACTCTTCCGGGACATCAAGGCCAAGACCGGCGACGACTATCCCGTGGGGGTCCGGTTCAACGGCATGGACTACATCGAGGGCGGCTGGACCCTCGACGACGCCCTCAGGCTCGCCGCCGTCCTGGAGGCGGAGGGCGCGGCCTACCTCCACGTCTCGGCCGGGGTCTACGGGTCCACCGAGCTGACCATCCCGTCCATGTACGTGCAGCACGGCTGCTTCGTCCACCTGGCCGAGGCCGTCAAGAAGAACGCCAAGATTCCGGTGATCACCGTGGGGCGCATCAAATCCCCCGAGATGGCCGACCGGATCATCAAGGAGGGGCGGGCGGACGTGGTGGCCATGGGCCGCAGCCTCATCGCCGACCCCGAGCTGCCCAACAAGGCCATGGCCGGGGAGCTGTCGCGGATCCGACCCTGCGTGGGCTGCTGCCTCGGCTGCATCCACGCGGTGCTCCAGCTCGAGCCCGGCGCCTGCGTCGTCAACCCCGACGTGGGCCGGGAATACCAGCTCCAGGAGGACGACCGGGTCGAGAAGCCCAAGAAGATCCTCGTGGCGGGCACCGGCCCCGCCGGGCTGGGCGCGGCCCGAATGGCCGCCCTCCGGGGACATACGGTGGTGCTCTGCGACGAGCGTGGGGAGATGGGCGGCCTGGTGCGCCTGGCGGGCCGGGTGCCCGGCGGGGGCGAGGTCATGGACATCGTCAATTTCCTCAAGAACGAGATCGACCGCCTCGAGGTCGAGGTGCGCCTCAACGTCCCCCTCGATTCGAGTCTCCTTTCGGCCGTAAATCCCGACGAGGTGATCCTGGCCACCGGCTCCCTGCCGGAGATGCCCATCATCAAGGGGCTCTTCCAGACGAAGATGACCCTCTGCACCGTCACCGACATCATGGAGGGAACGGCCATGGCGGGCGACCGGGTCATCGTGCTGGGCGGCAGCCAGGCAGCCCTCATGGTGGCCGACTTCCTGGCGGAGAAGGGAAAAGAGGTGGTGGTCCTGAACCGCAAGCGTCATTTCGCGGAGGAGATGTCGAGCAACGACCGATTCTACCTCCGGGAGCGGCTCAAGCGCGATACGGTGCGCCTCTGCAAGCAGGTCTCGGTCAAGCAGTTCCTCCCCGACGGCGCCACCTTCACCACCGGCGGCGAGACCGTCACCCTCGAGGGATTCGATACCGTCGTCATCTCCGAGAAGATGACCCCCATCCGCGAGGCCGCAGACATCCTCAAGGGAACAGGCATCCCCGTCCACATCATCGGCGATGCAAAATCGCCGCGAATCATCATGCACGCCCTTAGCGAAGCCGAAGAGCTGGGCCGCACGATCTGATCTCTTGTAGATAACACATGGAATATTTTCGGGCGCCGCAGGGTTGGGGCGCCCGAGCTGTTTGGGGCTGGAGCAGGGCAGGAGGAGAAATCCGGTTGTACGGAGGCGGGTATGATGATATTTTTAAAATGAAGGTGTAAGGCGAATGAACCCATCATGGGCAGTTTATTATAGAGGCGGCTGCCAAAGGCTGGGGAGAGGCAGATGACGAATTGTTTTACATCGATGGAAATCAAAAAGCTGAGTGTGAGCGAGGCATTCGTATCGTGCAGGAGATCTGGGACAGCATCGCGGAGGATCAGCGATTCTTGGGCATAACGGAAGACCAAAAAAACGAGCTCGGCCGAAGGCTTGCGCGACGGCAGGCGACTCCCGAGGAATGCAGTTCATGGGATGAGATCAAGAAAAAGTTCGACGTCTCCTGATGGATCTTCCACTCCTGATCCGTTTCGAGGCCGAAGAGGATATCGATGAGGCCTGTCGATGGTATGAGGACCAGCAAGTGGGTTTGGGGACTGAGTTCATCAAAGTGCTTGAAGGCGCGTTTGCAAAGATAGGAACATCCCCTGAAATGTATCCGTTGGTGTACAGGAATGTCCGCCGGCTGCTTATCCCCAAGTTTCCATACGCAATCTTTTATATTGTCGAGCCCGAGGCCATCATTCATCTTTGATGAAGAGCTTGACGAAAATATTTACTGATTATAACGGATTTAGGGGAGGCGAGCGATAACCTCCCAGCGAAGCCGATATCATAAGGTTCTCGAGCCAATTC
>CAJXSB010000217.1 GCA_913060435.1 uncultured Desulfococcus sp. | reverse complement strand
TACATCTGCATGAAGCACGAGGTCTACCTCTGTGAATCCTGCCTTACCTGCCGCGATCCAGAACTCTACTGCAAGCACCGCCCGTCCTGTCCGATCTGGTTTATCTACAAGGAAGAACGCCGCCGCCGCCGCGCCGAAGAAGCGGCCGCCTGATGCACCCTTGACAGGCATGGAGGTCCATCTTAATTTCCGCAGACCATGTAACCAGAACGGGGCCGGGTCCCCACGATGATGAGATACAACGGGTATATGCCGAACGGCATCCGCGCCGTCGGCGTTTTTCTGAAGCAGGTACCCGCCGAATCGGGTCGCCACCGAATCGGTAAGCAATAGAACGGAGGGCTGTGCCAATATGGAGATGATGCCCCTGCCGCCGATCCTCTCTTTTGTGGGGCAGTCCGGATCGGGCAAAACCACGCTCCTCGTCAAGCTGATCCCGGAGCTCAAACGCCGGGGGTACCGGATCGGAACCATCAAGCACACCCACCACGCCCCGGAGGAAGGCGGCCGGGGCAAGGACAGCGCACGTCACAAAGCCGCCGGCGCAGAGGCCGTCATCTTCGCCTCATCCCAACGGATCACCCTGGTCAAGGATAGCCCGGGGGACGACCCCGAGTCGCTCCTCCCCTATTTCTGCGGCATGGACCTCGTTATCACCGAGGGATACAAGAAACAGCCCCGGCCCAAGATCGAGGTCTTCCGGAAAGCGGTCCACCCGGAACCCCTCTACCGGGGCCAGGGCGACTATATCGCGATGGTGACGGATGCGAACCTTCCGCTGGCGATCCGGCAATTCGATCCGGAGGATGTCGCGGGGCTCGCCGACTTCATCGAGGAGAGATTTCTGGCCGGGGTGCCCCGGCCGTCAAGGGCCGCCGGGTGCTGAACCGAAGCGGTCATAAGGAGATACCATGAAAGGAATCCTGCTTCTGCTGCTGTTTTTCGGCGGGTGGTACCTGCTGCAGATCTACATCCTGCCCAAGCTCGGCATCTCCACCTGAATGCGGGACGCCTGCCAGGTGGCAGGCCGGAAAAAAAACGCCGCCCCCAGCCCTTCCAAAGCCGAGGACGGCGAAGACGACCGTTAACACTCCCGCCCGGCACTCCTTCGCCGGACCGGGGGGCGGAGGTCAGTTCTTCAATTCGTGAAGTGCGGCCATCCGCGAAATGACCCGCGGCTGGGCATCCTTGTACCGCTCCCGCAGGACGGGCTTCTCGATCTTGCCCGTGGGGTTGCGCGGCACGTCGCCGAAAAATATCCGCCGGGGCCGCTTGAACCGGGCCAGGCCCCGGCAGAACGCTACCACCTCATCCTCGGTAATATCCATGTGGGGCTTGGGTTTGACCACGGCGGCAACGATCTCGCCCAGCCGCTCGTCCGGGACGCCGATCACCCCCACGTCCTGAATCTTCTCGTGGCTCATCAGGAACTCCTCGACCTCCACCGGAAAGATGTTCTCCCCCCCGGTGATAATGACGTCCTTCTTGCGGTCGACGAGCCAGATGAATCCGTCCTCGTCCATCCGGCAGATATCGCCGGTCATCAACCAGCCGTCGACCAGCACGTCGGCGGTGGCCTCCGGGTTCTTGTAGTACTCCTTCATCAGGGCCGGCCCCCGAACGGCCAGCTCGCCGGTATCCCCCGGCGCCACCGCCTGCCGTTCGTCGTCAACGATCTTGCACTCCCAGTCGAACCCCGGTACGCCGATGGCGCCGACCTTGTGCCGGTTCTCGATCCCCAGGTGGACGCATCCCGGCCCGGTCGCCTCGGTGAGGCCGTAGTTGGTGTCGTAGTCGTGGTGGGGGAAGACCCGCTTCCACTGGCGGATCAGGCTGGGGGGAACCGGCTGGGCGCCGATGTGCATCAGGCGCCACTGTTTCAGGTCGTAGTCATCGAGCTGAATCTCGCCGTTTTCAATGCCGATCAGGATGTCGTGGGCCCACGGCACCAGCAGCCAGACCACCGTGACGTGCTCCTCGGAGACCGCCTCCAGGATCCACCGGGGCTTGACCCCCTTCAGGATGACGGTCCGGGCGCCGACAATGAAATTCCCGAACCAGTGCATCTTGGCGCCGGTGTGGTAGAGCGGGGGGATGCAGAGGAAATTGTCCTCGTGGGTCTGGTTGTGGTGGCGGTTCTCCACATAGCAGGAGAATTCGAGGCTGCGGTGGGTGATGTGAACGGCCTTGGGCTTTCCGGTGGTGCCCGACGTAAAATAGAGGGCCGCGCTGTCGACGAGATCCAGTGGCACTTCGGGTGCCGACCCCCGGTGCTCCTGGAGCAGCGCCGCATAGGAGGCGGCATATTCGGGACGCCGGGACGCCGGCCCGACAAAGATATAGTCTTCGACGACGGCGTCGAGATCCGCCTTGACCTCCGCCAGCCGTTCGATGAACTCCTCGCCGAAGATCATGGCCCTGGCCTCGGCGATCCGGGTGCATCGGGCGATGGTCTTCCCGAGAAACCGGAAATTGAGGGGAACGGCCATGGCGCCGCTCCGCAGGATGCCGAAATAGGCGGGAAGCCACTCAATGCAGTTGGTCATCAGGAGGACCACCCGGTCCCCTTTCCGGATACCGCGATCGATCAGCGCACCGGCCACGGCATCGGCCTGGTCGTCGAACTCCCGCCAGGTGATTTCCCTGCGGGTGTCGTTGGCGGGCTCCCGCTCGATCAGGGCGATCTCGTCGCCGTAGCGTCTGGCGTTTCGACGTAAAATTTCCGTGATAATCATCTCTGTCGTCCTTTTCTTTTTGTAAAAAGGCCGTTTACCAGAACGCCGCCAAATGTTCAACCCGCATTTTCATATCCATCCGGGCTGCCCGACGCCCGTATTGACTCGGGGCCGCCGCAGTGGTAACTGGAGGCTTCCGCAGGAAAGCCCGGCGCCGGCGCCCCAGGGCGCCCCCCGGGGAGGCCGTCCAGGGACGGCCGAACCGAGCGGCTGCCGACGGCCCGACCACACTCCACGAAAGGCGAAGCGCCCCATGCTCTGGCTCCTTTTCTCCCTGCTCACGGCCCTTGCGGTCTCCTTACAGGACACCTGGGTCAAGCGGTTCTTCTCGGGCATGACCAGCTATGAAATGTCCACCTACCCCCTGGTCTACAGCCTTCCGCTCTTTCTCCTCTCCATTCTTTTCGTCCCGGTTCCGCCGCTGGGCGACGATTTCGCCTGGACCTTTGCCGTAAGCCTGCCCCTCAATGCCGTGGGCTTCATCCTTTATATGAGGGCCATCAAATGCTCGCCCCTCTCCCTGACGGTCCCCTACCTGGCCTTCACCCCGGTCTTCATGCTGGCCACAGGATACCTCTTCCTGGACGAGATCCCCCCTCCCCGGGGGCTCGCCGGGATCCTCCTCATCTGCATCGGCGGCTACATCCTCAACATTGACCCGGCCCGGTTCCGCCTCCTGGCCCCGTTTCGGGCCGTCTTCCATGAGACCGGATCCTGGACCATGCTGATCGTCGCCTTCGTCTACAGCTTCACGGCGGTCATCGGCAAAAAGGCGATCCTCAACTCCTCGCCCCTTTTTTTCGGGATCTCCTTTTTCATCGCCTTCAACCTCAGCCTGGTGATCCTCCTCCGGTTCACGGGAAGGATCCGGTTCGCCACCTTCGGCCGCGCCCCGTTCAAGGGCCTGGTTTCGGGGATTTTTCTCTATTTCCAGATTGTCTTCCATTGCACTGCCGTCGCCCTGGTCGAGGCTGCGGTGATGATCTCAGTCAAACGCCTCTCCATCCTCTTCAGCATCCTTTTCGGCAAGCTGATCTTCCAGGAGCGGCATGCATCGATCCGCTTCAGCGGCGCCCTCCTGATGCTCTTCGGCACCCTTTTGATCACCCTGTAGCCCTGCCCGGCGCCGGCAGGACGATAATTCTTACGGGACGGCACTTAAAACTTGATTAAATGCAGAAGGATGCTATATATCCGGGATACTTGCGTTGCGCCGGCGCCGCTGCCGCCGGTCTTTGAATACTGGAACCCTTTTTCCGCATCTGGACGGCCATGAACTATTCGGAATACAGCCCCGGCAGGCTTCTCGCGGCGAATCTTCCCCACGGCGAGGATCTTCTGGGCTCGGTGGCGGCCCTCTGCCGGTCGGCGTCGATCCGGACAGGGGCGTTCTGGGTGCGGGGGGCTGTCTCCTCCTACACCATCGGGGCCCTCGATCCCCGGCAGAAGGTGTATGTGACGGCCCACGTCGCATCCCCCGGCGAGATCGTCTCCTGCTCGGGCGGCGTTGCGACCCATGACGGCGCCGCCGCACCCACCGCCCACATCGTCCTGGCCGACGCTCAGGGCGGTGTTACCGGGGGGCGCCTCTTTTCCGAGACCCGGGTCTTCGCGGGCGAGATCCACCTCCAGGAATGGATCGGCCCGCCGCCGGTCTGGGCCTATGACGAGGTTACCGGACAGATGCTCTGGCATTTCTCCCGGGAATGCCCCCCGAACCAGCGGCCGGATATGGACACGACCGGATACGGACACGAATAGATGATCATCAACAGCAGCGGTATCGACTTCCAGACAAGGATATCGGCGGAGCGGCGAAAACTGCCTGCATGCCGGCTGAAATCCTTGCCTGGAAGCCGATATCACGTGAACTGAGGAGGAAGCGCATGGAGCTCACCATCACCAAAGCGACAACACTGAAACCGAAACCCCAGGACGAGAAGCAGCTCGGCTTCGGCAAGCTGTTTACGGACCATATCTTCAACATGGACTACAACCCCGAAGCAGGCTGGCACAACGCCCGCATCGAGCCCTACTGTAATATCGACATGGACCCGGCCACCATGGTCCTCCACTACGGACAGGCGGTCTTCGAGGGCCTGAAGGCCTACCGGACGCCCAAGGGGGAGACCCAGCTCTTCCGGCCCCAGTGCAATTTTCACCGCATGAACGCCTCCAACCGGATGCTCTGCATCCCCGAGATCGACGAGCATTTCGTGCTGAACGCCCTGAAGGAGCTGCTCCGTCTGGAGCAGGACTGGGTGCCGGGGTGGCCGGGCACCTCGCTCTACGTCCGCCCGACCATCATCGCGACAGACGTCTTCCTGGGCGTCAGGGCCTCCTACACCTACCGTTTTTTCATCATCCTGTCGCCGGTGGGCGCCTACTACCCGGAAGGCTTCAACCCCGTCAAGATCTGGGTCACCAAAAGGCATGTCCGGGCGGTCCGGGGCGGCATCGGCGAGGCAAAGACTCCCGGCAACTACGCCGCGAGCCTCTACGCGGGGGAGCAGGCCCACAAGGAGGGCTTTACCCAGGTGCTCTGGCTGGACGGCGTCGAGCAGCGCTACGTCGAAGAGGTCGGCTCCATGAACATCTTCTTCTGCATCGACGGCGAGCTGATCACCCCCGTCCTCAACGGCAGCATCCTTCCGGGGGTCACCCGGGATTCGATCATCTCCCTGGCCCGCCTCTGGGACATCCCCTGCGCCGAGCGCCGCATCGCCATCGAAGAGGTCATCGATGCCCAGAAGGAGGGCAAGCAGGTGGAGATCTTCGGCAGCGGCACCGCAGCCGTCGTCTCCCCGGTGGGCACCGTGAAATACAAGGACGAGATCATCACCATCAACAACAACGAGGTCGGCCCCATGACCCGGAAGTTCTACGACGCCCTCACCGACATCCAGTACGGGCGGACCGAGGATCCCCGGGGATGGATTGAAAAGGTCTGATCCGCCCCCCGGACCACGCCGGCCCGCCATTCCACACTGAAATAGACGCCGGGTGCCCCAGGCGCCCGGCCATGAGAGGTGATTATGCCCCAAACGACGCCGGAACGCCTTCCGGAATTCGTCGCCAAAATGCAGCAGGAGGGGCTTGCCCCCATCGTCATCGACACCTTTGCCCACTACTATCAGAAGGTCGTCACCGGAGAGACCGGGATGATCCGGGACGCCGACATCGCGCCGCTGGACGAAGCGGACATCCCCCGATATGAAGACCTGGCCGCCTATGAAGCCTCCGGACTGGCCGCCTTTCCACAGTCGGTCCGGATTATCCTGAACGGGGGGTTGGGGACCAGCATGGGCCTGACCGGACCCAAGTCCCTCCTCCCGGTGAAAAACGGGCGCAGCTTCCTCGAGCTGCTCCTCAGCCAGTCGTCGCGGCACAACGTGACCCTGGCCCTCATGAACAGCTTCAGCACCCATCAGGCCACCCTGGCGGCCATAGAGCGCATCGGCCCCGAGCGGGAGCCCCGCTGCTTCCTTCAGCACAAATTCCCCAAAATCCTGCAGGACGGCCTCGGCCCCGCAAGCTGGCCCCAAAATCCCGAGCTCGAATGGAACCCGCCCGGCCACGGGGATATCTACACGGCCCTGGAGACCTCGGGGATGCTCGACCAGCTCATCAACGCCGGCATCGTCTATGCGTTCATCTCCAACTCGGACAACCTGGGCGCCGACATGGACGAGCGGCTCCTCGGCTATTTCGCCGAGCAGAACCTCCCGTTCATGATGGAGGCCGCGCAAAGGACCCCGGCCGACGTGAAGGGCGGCCACCTGGCCCGGGCGAGATCCGGCGGGCTTCTGCTCCGGGAGTCGGCCCAGTGCCCGGAGGCGGAGCTGGACGCCTTTCGGGACATCGAGCGCTACCGGTTCTTCAACACCAACAACCTCTGGGTCAACCTCACTTATCTCAAGACGCTCATCACGGAGAAAGGGGGCGTTCGCCTGCCCATGATCCTGAATCCCAAGCACCTCGACCCCAGGGACGCCGGCAGCCCCAGGGTCTTTCAGGTCGAAACGGCCATGGGGGCCGCCATCTCCCTTTTCCAGGGCGCCTCGGCCGTGAGCGTCCCCCGGTCCCGATTCTTCCCCGTCAAGAAATGCAACGACCTCCTGGTGGTCCGGTCGGACTACGTGATGCTTACCGAAGAGGACCGGATGGTGCTCAACCCCGACCGCCGCTCGGAGGACCTGAAGGTCTCCCTCGATCCGGCATTCTACGGCCACGTCGACGGGTTCGATGAGCGGTTTCCCGAGGGTGCGCCCTCCCTGGCCGCATGCGAGTCCCTGACCGTCCAGGGGGACGTGCGCTTCGAGGGGGGTGTGACGGTCCAGGGCCGGGCCGTCATCACCAACCCTTCCGATGCCCAGGCCGTCATCCGCCGCGGCACGGTGGTTCAGGGAGACCTGACTTTCTGACCGACCTTGTGCCCCCCTGCGCCCGCAGGCGGGGCACGGCCGCACCCCATCGCTGCGGGCGCCCCGTCCATCATGGCCTTCCCATCCAAAATGCGACGCCGCCACTGGCATCTTCCGCCGGATGTATTAGTATTTATCTCTGGCAGACCGGATGCAGACAGTGATGTTGTTGATATTCCGCTCATCGCCTGCCAGATGCCATCGACACCCGAACGAATGTCGGCCATAAGGAGTCAACCATGCCTACGTCGCACTACCGTCTGATACTGCCCTGGATCCTGGCGCTTCTGGCGCTGGTTCCGATATCATGCACCACCCTCGACCGGCCCGGGTCCCCCGACGCCGACTACCAGGCCGAGGCCGCCTGGCCCCATGATGCCGGAGACCTCGCCCCCGACCCGGCCCTCACCTACGGCGTCCTGCCCAACGGTTTCCGATATGTGCTCATGAAGAACGCCACCCCCCGCGACCGGGTCAGCATGCACCTGATGGTCGAGGCGGGGTCGGTCCACGAAACC
>CAJXSB010000216.1 GCA_913060435.1 uncultured Desulfococcus sp. | reverse complement strand
CCGTCCGAACCTTTGGATCAGTTCCTCGTAACCGTCGCCGGGGTCCTTTTGCGTTACCGCCAGAATTTCCGCCGCCAGGAGATTCATGATCAGGCCATCCTTGTCCGTGGTCCAGACGCTGCCCTCACGGCGCAGAAAACTCGCTCCGGCGCTCTCTTCGCCGCCGAAAAGACACCGGGCGTCCAACAGGCCCTCCACGAACCATTTGAACCCCACCGGCACTTCCCACAAGGGACGTTCAAGGGCACGGGCCAAACGGTCGATGATCCCACTGCTGACCAGGGTCTTGCCGATGCTGCCGGCAGCGGGCCAATTCGGCCGATGGCCGACCAGGTAATGGATCGCCACGGCCAGATAGTGGTTGGGATTCATCAACCCGGCCCCGGGGGTGACGATGCCGTGGCGGTCTACGTCGGGGTCGTTGCCAAAGGCGATGTCGTATTTTTCCTTCATTCCGATCAGCTCGGCCATGGCGTAGGGCGAGGAGCAGTCCATGCGGATTTTCCCGTCCCGGTCGACGCGCATGAACGAAAAGGTCGGGTCCACCGCTTCGCTGACCGTCTCGAGATGGAGGCTGTAGCGCTCGGCGACGGGCCCCCAGAACTTCACCGCCGCGCCGCCCATGGGGTCGACGCCGATACGGATGCCCGCATCCCGGATGGCGTCCATATCGAGGATGCTGCAGAGATCGTCCACATACGGGGTGATGAAATCCCGCTCCACGGTGGTGTCCGCTTTGAGCGCCTTGTCGTAGGAGATGCGCCGGACGCCCCGGTTCCGGTCCGCCATGAGGGTGTTGGCACGCGCCTCGATCCATGCCGTGACCCGGGTGTCGGCAGGTCCGCCGTGGGGGGGATTGTACTTGAAGCCGCCGTCCTCGGGTGGATTGTGGGACGGCGTGATGACGATGCCGTCCGCCGGCGCTTCGGCACTGCCGCGGTTGTGCGTGAGGATGGCGTGGGAGATGACGGGGGTGGGCGTGTACCCGAGCCCCTGGTGCACCATGACGCGGACCCCGTTGGCCGCCAGCACCTCAAGGGCGGTCATGTGGCTGGGCTCGGATAGGGCGTGGGTATCCATCCCCAGAAACAGCGGCCCCGAAATCTTCGCCTCCCGCCGGTAGTCGCAGACGGCCTGGGTCGTCGCCAGCACATGCGCTTCGTTGTAGCTGTTCCGGAAGGCGCTGCCCCGGTGGCCCGAGGTGCCGAAGGCCACCTGCTGGGAGGGATCTGCAGGGTCCGGGCGGCCGGTATAGTAGAGGCTGACCAGCCTTGGAACATTGATGAGAATTTCAACAGGCGCCGGCTTACCGGCGAGGTCATGGGCAGCCATCGTGCATCTCCTTTCAGACAATATCGGGTGAAGGATCGAAGACTGTATCATTATCATTGCCGCCCCGCGAAAGCAATCGCCGCGTGGTGTTTTTCCGATGGGCCGAAATGACGGCGGGAATGGACCGCCGTCGCGGGGAAGCCACCGGCGACGCCATTCGGGAAATATCTGCATCTCCCGTATTGATTCTTTCCCCGCGTGACTTAATATACGGACTGTTATGGAAAGGAGCGGCCGGAAGGTTCTCCGGCATCTCCAATAGCGTATCCTCAACTTTCGAGATTCCTTCATGTGATGGAAATGGGGTGTTTCCCGGATCATGAAGCTCGAAAGTGGAGATTATATCGTATACAAAAGGATGCTGGTATGCCGGAACAGACAACGACCGCAGATGCTGCAACGAATGCGACACCGGACTTTTCGCAGAAAATGGTCGATATTCTCAACTACGGGGCCCTGAACCTCGCGGTAGGCATCGGTTACCGCACAGGACTTTTCGATGTGATGGACGCCTTCGACGATCCCCGAAGCGTCGAAGCAATTGCAGGGGCGGCGGGGCTCGATGCACGCTACGTGACGGAGTGGCTGGGTGTCATGTGCACCGGCGGCATCGTCACGGTAGAGACCGCTGAAGACGGCTCGCCCCGATACCGCCTGCCCCGCTCCCACGGGGACGTGCTGGCACGCCGTGCCGGCAATGGAAACCTGGGGGTCTATGCCCAGGAGATTCCGCTGCTGACGCTCTGTGCCCTTGAAAAGGTCGTCGATGGATTTCGTACCGGAGAGGGCGTCCCCTACGCCGCCTACCCCAGGTTCCAGGCATTCATGACCGAACTGGCCAATGCCAAACACCGGCAGGTGCTGGTGGATCAATTCCTGCCGACGGTCGACAACGGCCGGATGGTCGACCGCCTCGCGGCCGGCCTCCGGGTCTGCGACCTGGGATGCGGAGAGGGGGTTGCACTGGCCCTGATGGCCGAAGCTTTCCCCAACAGCCGATTTACAGGAATCGACATGGATCCCAGGGTAATCGAGATCGCCGCGGAGCGGTCTG
Organism: uncultured Desulfococcus sp.; assembly: GCA_913060435.1. Taxonomy (GTDB): domain Bacteria; phylum Desulfobacterota; class Desulfobacteria; order Desulfobacterales; family Desulfococcaceae; genus Desulfococcus. The sequence continues at coordinate 5,294 of CAJXSB010000216.1, read as the reverse complement.
CCGCGGCCGGACTCGATAACGTCGTCTTCCGCGTCGGAGACGTCGTAGCGCTCTGCGACGACGGTGACATTGCCGAATCCTTCGACTATATCACCGCCTTTGACGCCATCCATGATCAGCAGGATCCCCTCGGGGCGCTCCGGACCGTGCGTCGAATGCTCGCTCCGAATGGATGCTTTTCCATGATCGACATCGACTCCCGGACCCCCCACCAGGCCAATCTGGATCATCCCATGGGGCCGTTTCTCTATACCGTAAGCCTCATGCACTGCATGCCGGTGGGCCGCTTTGCCGGCGGCGCCGGTCTGGGCATGATGTGGGGCCGGGAGCAGGCCACCGCTCTGCTCGCCCAGGCCGGCTTCGAATCCGTAGCGGTGGTCGAGATGGCCCACGATCCGTTTAATATTCACTATTTCTGCCGCAGATAGCGGCATTCGGAATCGATCCGGCATCCCTGGATCCCGAACCCCATGGTACCGGCAGTGCTGGAAAGGACATGCCCATGAACATTGTCTACATATCCCCCCATTTTCCGCCGAACTACTACCTCTTTGCCACCCATCTCAAGGATCGGGGCGCCAACGTTCTCGGCATCGGGGACACCGCCTACGACCAGCTTCGGCCGGAGCTGAAAGAAGGGCTCCGGGAATACTACCGGGTGGATGACATGTCGGACTACGAACAGCTGCTCCGGGCGTGCGGCTATTTCACGCACATCTACGGCAAGCTCGCCCGGGTGGAATCGAACAACGAACACTGGCTCGAAACCGAAGCGAGGCTCCGCACCGACTTCAACATGCATGGACCCAAGTTGCACCAGATTTCCCGCCTGATCCTCAAATCCGAGATGAAGAAACAGTTCCAGAGCGCGGGCGTGGCGGTGGCGCGGGGAAAGGTCCTGAAAAACCGGGAAGACGCCGAGCGGTTTATCGGGGAGGTCGGCTATCCCGTTGTATTCAAGCCCGACCGGGGGGTGGGCGCGACAGACACCTTCCGCCTGGAAAGCGAAGCGGATCTCGATGCATTTTTCGATCGGAAACAACATGTCCGCTACTTCATGGAGGAGTTCGTCACCGGGACGATCTGTTCCTACGACGGTCTGGCCGATCTCAACGGCAACATCGTCTTCCACACGGCCCATGTCTTCAGCCAGGGCATCATGGAGACCGTGAACCAGGACAACGACATCTACTATTATTCTCTGCGGGATATTCCAGATGACCTGGAACAGGCCGGAAGAAACAGCGTCGGCGCATTCGACATCCGGGGACGCTTCTTCCATATCGAGTTTTTCAGGACCCCCGACGGGCGACTCGTCGCCCTCGAAATGAACGCCCGCCCCCCTGGCGGACTCACCACCGATATGTTCAACTACGCCAGCAACATCGACATCTACGCCGGCTGGGCCGATATCCTGACGGGACGCCCCTGGAGCTTTTCCAATTCCCGGCCATACCACTGCGCCTATGTCGGGAGAAAGCTGAACAAGCGATACATCCATTCCCACCGAGAGATCATGCAGCATTTTGGCTACATGATCGTTCATCACGGACCCATCGATGCGGTCTTCAGCGCAGCCATCGGTGATTACGGTTATCTCGTCAATGCGGAAAATGTCGACGGCATTCGTTCCGCCGCAACGTTCATTCAGGAAAAATCCTGACGCCGTCGACTGTCGTTCTGGTTTTGAGGTGGATTTCAAAACCTATTTATGGCATATCTTCTGACAAAGACGAACATCCGATGATCGGGGCGACAGCGAGCGGGGGACGGGAGGAGGCGCAGAACGGATCGATCATGGGCATTACATGCCGCGACATCAGCTACCGGTATCCCGGAACCGAAGCCTTTGTTTTCCGGGATCTCTCTTTCGAGATGGCAGCACCCGGATTCAACGCCCTTTTCGGCCCTTCCGGGGTCGGTAAAACATCCCTTGCGAGAATCCTTTGCGGAGACATCCAGGGCTATGAAGGGAAGGTACGCCTGGACGGCATCGATCGACTGGCGTATTCATACAACCTCGAGCGCCTGCCGGGCTGGTCGACGGTGGGGCGCCACCTCGAAAAGATCGTCCCCGCGTCCCAGCGGTCCCTGATGGCGGAGCTGGTGCCGGTATTCGGCCTTGAATCCTGCATGGACCAGCGCTTCTCCCAGCTCTCTCTCGGCCAGAAGAACCGTATCAACCTGATCCGATACCTGCTGCAGGGGTTTCAACTGCTCATTCTGGACGAGAGTCTCGCCAACGTCGACGAGATGACCCGGGAGCGGATCATCCTCCACATGAAGGACCTTTTTCCGGAAACCTACTTTATTTATATTTCTCACAACGTTGTCGAGGTCTCCCGGTTCTGCCGCGACATCCTGGTGTTTCGGGGACCCGACAAGCAGCCGTCGGCTGTGGTCGTCCAAGGGCAGGACCTGCGGAGCAGTGATGAAATCGACACGACAGCCTTCGAGCGGACCATGCTGGAGATCATGAATGCTGTTTAGGCGGATTTACCAGTTCCTCATCATCTATTTTCTTGGCGTTCTCCTCCTGCTGGCCCTGAAGGTTCTCCTGAATCTCTCCAACTACGTCATCCCCGGCCCCCTCAGCATATGGCAGGTCTTCGTCCGGGAATTCCAGCGGTTTCTGCTCCATGTGCTGAGCACCCTCGGCGTCGCCGTCATCGGTCAGATCACATCCATCTGTCTGGCCCTCGCGGTGGGCATCATCGGGCGGCAGGCCACCTGGTTCGGGACCTTCGTGAAAGTGGCGGCCTACAACATCCAGGCCTATCCCATCGTGGCCATCGCACCCATCATCTTCATTCTGCTGGGTGACGGATTCGCCTCCCGCCTCCTGATTGCGGCGATGATCTGTTATTTCCCGCTCCTGCTTTCGGTCATGGGCATCATGTCTGAGCCCATTGACGATATTGAACATTTCTACCGGGTCACCGGTCGGATGCGCTGGCAGCTGGAAGTCAAGATCCGTGCGTTCGAAAACCTGCAGAAGCTGGCGACCGTCATCTCCGGCAGTGCCACCCTTGCCATGGCCGGCACCATTGTGGCCGAATTTATTGCAGCCGACGCCGGTATCGGCTACAGTATCCGCATTGCCCTTTACCAGAGTGATCTTGCAAAGGTTCTGGTGGCGCTCTTCCTCATCGGCATCACCCTGTCCATTTACCAGGGGCTGCTGGAATGGGTCGGGCAATGGGTGAAGCAGCGCTGGGCGAGCGCCTGAACGCACCCGCCTGAACACCGGGACCGGAATCGAGGAGGTGCCATGATATACCGAAAAGCAATGCTGCTCGCGCTGGCATGGCTGGTGGTAAGCGCCGGGCTGCCGGCGTCGGCCGGATCAGCGGAAGAAAAGGTCAACTATCGCCTCAAGTGGCGCTTTAACACCAGCGTCGTGGGGGACGTCTATGCCGATGCCCACGGCTATTTCGAAAAAGAGGGCATCGACGTCACGGTCAAGCCCGGCGGCCCCGAGCGGGATGCCATCCGGGAGCTGGAGCTGGGATATGCCCAGTTCGGGGTGGCCTCGGCGGACCAGGTCATCCGGGCCCTGTCCAAGGGCGCCCGGGTTCGGGTGCTGGCCCAGCTGTTCCAGGTCAACCCGCTCCAGTGGATCTACCGGAGCGCACAGCCGCCCATAACGACGCTGGCGGACCTGAAGGGCCGCGTGATCGGCATCACCTTCGGCGGCAACGATGAAACCATCATGAAAACCATCCTTGCCAAGGCCGGCATCCCCGAAGGCGCGGTCACCCTTTTCAGTGTCCGGTACGACTTCACGCCTTTCTACCGGGGAAAAACCGATCTCTGGCCGGTATACCGCAACTCCCAGGGCCCCATCCTGAGCCGGAAGCTCCAGGCCGGCGGCGAAGCGGTCTCCTTTTTCAATCCGGCGGATTTCGGGGTCAATTTCGTGGCCAATTCGGTGGTGACATCCGAGAAGATGATGGCGGAGCAGCCGGACCAGGTGGCGCGCTTCATCCGGGCGCTGCTGGCGGCCTGGCGCGACGCTCTGGCACCTCAAAACGCTGAAAAGGCCCTGTCAACCTTAGCAAAATACGATCCGGAGACGCCCCGGGACATCCAGGGGGAGCAGCTCAGGATTACCCGAGGCCTGGTTCGGGAAGATGACGGTTCCGTGGGCCGGATCGACGTCGCGGCATGGGAGCAGACCGAAGCGATCATGATGGAGCAGAAGCTGATTTCCGCGCCCGTTTCCGTGGCCGACGCGTTAACTCTAGGAAAATAAACACCATGTCATTCCACTTTCGCGTTTCAATCACCCGATGGGGAGCGGCGTTCTCCGGTGGATGAAGCGTGAACGTTGAGATGCCAGAAAAGGAGAAGAGATGGACAAGAGATCGGTATCGGCCGTCATCGCCTACTGCTCCCCGGCGGGCGCGACCCGGCATGTGGCCCGGGCCATCGAGGCCGCCCTTGGGGAGTTCGGCATCCCTTGCAAAACCCTGGATATCGGCAAAGAAGAGACGCGCAGGTCCGCCCGCAGCGAAGTGGCGGCCCTCGGCCCATCCGCCTGCCTCTTCGTCGGCTCCCCCGTATACGTCAACCATGCCGTTCCGCCCGTGGCGGATTTCATTGCGGACCTGGCTTCCGGTGCGGATGCCGCCGCCGTGCCCTTCGTGACCTGGGGCGGGGCCAGCAGCGGGGTTGCGCTTCATGAGATGGGAAGCGCCCTTGCGGACAAGGGGTTTCGACTGATGGGCGCAGCCAAGGTTCTCGGGCGGCATTCCATGATGTGGCGAAGCCGAAGCCCCATCGGCGACGGTCGACCCGGCGATGAAGACGACCGGCAGGTCCAAGAGATGGTGGCGACGGTCATCCGGCGCTTGACGGAAGCGGGGTCTGGAGGCCCGGTCTCCCTGCAGGACCTCGACTATCAGCCGGCGGCGATCCGCGAAGAACTCGCCGCCGCCAGCCTGGAAAAGGCCAGGGCGCACATGCCCCAGCGGACCGTGCACGGGGACCGGTGCACCGAGTGCGGCCTCTGCGTCGATGCCTGCCCAACCGACGCGGTTGAACTTTCACCGTTTCCCGTATTCAACGACCGCTGCATCTCCTGCTTCAACTGCGTTCGGGTATGTCCGGAAGACGCCATCAGCGCCGACCTCACCAAGACCGAAGAGATGATCCGTGCCCGTGCCGAGCGTTTCCGGGAAGCGCCGGAAACCCAGATCTTCCTGTAGGCTTGTGCAAACCACGCCCTAGGGTCCGCAGTGGAACGGATCCTCCTCCGTGGGGAGCGCCGAGGCCGCTATCCTCCCCTCGGA
>CAJXSB010000215.1 GCA_913060435.1 uncultured Desulfococcus sp. | reverse complement strand
ATAGCGGATCAAGGCCGGCGGCTGATTCCAGTACCGGGAAGCGATCGCTGCGGCTTCCGTGGGATTTTTTTCGGCCCAGAGGCCCGAGCGCATGGCGGTCTGCACCAGTTGCCGAACGGCTTCGGGGCGGCGGTCGATCAGCTCCTGGCGAACGATGACCAGGTTGCAGATGAACCCGGGCCAGATGTCTTCCACATAATGAACGACCCGTGCGTCTCCGGAAACAATGGTCTGGGCGGCAAAGGGCTCCCCGACGAAATAGGCGTCCAGTGCCCCGGCGGCCAGGGCGGATGCCATGTCCGGTGGATTCATCTCGACCAGCTGCACCGCATCCGAAAGCCCCTGCTCTTCCAGCGCCTTCAGCATGAGAAGGTTGTGGCCGGAGTACCGCATGGGAACGGCGACCGTCCTGCCGGCGAGGTCTTCAAGAGATCTGACATGAAGGCCTTTCCGCGCCACCAGGGTGCTCTCGTGCCGGTTGCCGATATAGACAATGCGAACATCCACCCCCTGCTGCTTCAGCACGATGGCGAGGGGGGCGATGATAAAGGCGGCCTCTATCTGCCCGTTTCGCAGGGCTTCGGCCATTTCAGCGAAAGAAGCGAATTTGACGGCCCTGAACCGGATGCCATCCCCGCCGCGGGTCGCCTCATCCAGCAGCGGCGCCGCCAGGTTGGTGATCACCGGCATATACCCCATCGTCAGGGTTTCACGCCCGTCTCCGTCGACGTTCAGATGGAGATGGAGCACCGAGATGAATGCGAGCCATCCGACCGCAAGCACCCCCCCCCACCAAGGGCGCCGGAGCCACGCAGCCCCGTTGCTTCTAAACGGCATAGTTGACCCCGAGCATCAGGAAAATCTCGTTCCGAAGATCGTTCAGCGAAGGGGATTTCCGGAAGTCCCGAGGCCTTGGGAAATCGAGCTTCCGGACCAGCTTGACATGGGACGGCCGCCCGCTCATCACCACAATCCGGTCCCCCATGATCAGGGCATCGTCGATGTCGTGGGTGACCATGACGATGGTCTTGCCGATGAATTCATGCATGGCCGTCACCTCCTCCCGCATCTTCATGTGGGTCAGGAAATCGAGCCCTGTAAAGGGCTCATCCAGGAAGAGGGTTTCCGGGTTGACCACGAGTGCCCTGGCCAGCTCGGCCCGCCGCTGCATTCCCCCCGAAAGCTGATGCGGGTACCGGTCTTCAAAACCGTCGAGTTCCACCATCTCGATGTATTCCTGGATCCGTATTCCCTGCTCCTTCCGGTCGGCCAGGTGCCGCACCCCGAGGCCGACGTTTTCGCGGACCGTCATCCAGGGGAAGAGGGCCGTATGCTGGAATACGAAGATATGCTCACGGTCCGGGCCGTCCACCGTCCGGCCGTCGATGACCACGCTGCCGCGGTCACAGGCCTCGAACCCGGCGATAATCCGGAGCAGCGTTGACTTGCCGCAGCCGGAGGGCCCCAGGATACAGACCATCTCCCCGTCGTGGAACTCCAGATGAATGTCGTCTAGCACCGCAATCCGGTCGCCCGCGAAGCACCCCGCGGTATCCGGGGATCGCTGCACCGTCCTCCGGTTGATATACCCTTTGGAAACCCCCGCTATGCGTATGTGCCCCATGCTCTTGGCCTAGCTCGCCAGGGTGCCCCAGCACACCGATTCGAATCTGGCAAGACGCATCATGAGGCTGTCGAGGCACATGCCGATCACACCGATGACGATCATGCCGTCCATCACGTAATCCATGCGCAGACCGTTTCTGGCATCCAGAATCAGAAAACCGAGCCCCGAGGTGACGGCGATCATCTCGGCCGCCACGACCACGAGCCAGGCGATGGTGACGGAGATGCGAAGCGCCGTCAGGATATCGGGGAGTATGGCCGGCATGACGATCTTGGTCAGGACCTCGATCCTGGAAAACCGGAAATTGGCCCCCACGTGAAAATATACCGGCTTGATGGCGGCGGCGGCCGAAGCCGTCGATACCGTCAGGGGAAAAAAACTCGATAGGAAAATCAGGAAGATGGCCGGCGGATCCCCGATGCCGAACCAGAGCATCGCCAACGGAATCCATGCCAGGGGTGAAATGGGACGCAGGAACTGGATGGCGGGATTGAGCATTTGGGCGGCCGGCTGCCATCGCCCCAGGAGAATTCCCAGGGGAATCCCTGCCAGCATCGCCAGATAAAAGCCGACAGTCACCCGAAAAAGGCTTGCAACGGCATGCCCCAGGAGGGTCCCGTTCTCCATCAGCTCCCACATGCCGGCGGCCACGGCAACCGGCCCTGGAAAAACCTGGGGGCTCCACCCGCTGAAGCGCACCGCCATCTGCCATGCTGCCAGCATCGCAATAAAGGGGAGGGCTTTGAAGAGCCGGCGACGGAAGGCCGGAGATATCCGCACCGCCTCGGGGAGGGCGCGTCCCAGAAAGGCGATATTTTTTCCGAAATATTTGATTCCATCCATAAACGTGCCCCATTTTCAAAGTGACCATGACGGTATATTTACCCATAACATATTTCATTTCTTTTTCAATACATAAAATAATATTTTTTATATGCTTTCCAACAACTTATTGATTTTCCTGTTTTTTTGAAATAATAAATTTACGAATTGTCTTGACATAATTTCATTTTCTAATTATTCTGCCCTTGCTCTCCGAGCCCTGCCCAATTTTATTGGGCAAGCGGATACGTCTATTTAAAATTATATATAATATTTTTTATATGTTTTTGAAAAGATCCCGGCGCTGCAGCACAATCCTGCAGGACATCCAAAGATCCTGCAGTCAACGCCCATCTTCTGATGGCAGCACACGATTCCGGAAACTGTTTTCCCATATTACCATCCACATCAACGGGAGGAACAAAGATAATGTTTAAGCAAATGAAACTCCGAAGCAGACTCCTGATCATCGGATGTATCCTGACCGTCGTTCCACTGGTGATTATCAGCATCACGACATTCATCCAGTACCAGCAGACAATCCAGGTATCCGAAAAGGAGAGCCTCAAGCTCGCCTACAGCGACCTGGACCACATTGCCAACGGCGTCTACAGCATGGTTCAAACCCAGCAGGAAATTCTAGACAAGTATGTCCGGGACGCCCTATCGGTAAGCCGCAATCTCATTGAACAGGCCGGCGGCATCTCCTACGGCAGCGAATCCGTCTCCTGGACCGCGGTCAACCAGTACAATCAGAACCGCACGCTGCTGAACCTCCCGATGATGATGGTCGGGGAGACGTGGCTGGGCCAGATCAGGGATGTGAAGATCGAGGTGCCCGTCGTGGACAAGCTCCAGGAGCTGCTCGGGGTCAACTGCAGCATCTTCCAGCGGATCAACGCCGCCGGCGACATGATCCGCGTTGCGAGCAACACCGTCACCCGGGATGGTGAGCGAGGCCTCGGCACGATGGTCCCCCACCGCAACCCCGACGGTACCCCCAACCCGGTCATCACAGCAGTCATGAACAATCAGGTTTTCACGGGAAGGGCCTTCGTCGTCAACAAATGGTACATCACCGCCTACGAGCCGATTTATAACAACGCCGAAGAAATCACGGGAATGATCGGCGTTGGAATTCCCCAGGAAAGCACCACGGAGCTCCGAAAAGCGATCATGGAGACCCGGGTGGGCAAAACCGGCTATATCTATATCCTCGACAGCTCCGGCAGCTACGTCATCTCCCAGGACGGCAAACGCGACGGTGAAAATCTCTGGGAGGCCAAGGACAGCCAGGGCCGGTATTTCATCCAGAGCATTGTGAAGAAGGCCCTCGCCCTGAAAGACCGGGAGATCGCTGAAGAGTCCTACCCCTGGAAAAACCCCGGCGATCCGGTCGCCCGAAACAAGATCGCCAGGATCATGTATTTCCCCGCCTGGGACTGGATCATCGGCGTCGGCTCCTACGAAGAGGAGTTCATGGAAGGTCCGCGCCAGATTGAAAAGATGGGCCAGCAGAGCAATGTGATGCTCGCCGCTGTGGCCGCCGTCTCTCTCCTGGCCGCACTGGTGGTCTGGTACTTCACCTCAAAGGGCATCGCTGGCCCCATCGTCGAGATTGCCTCCGTCGTCCATGAGATCGCCGCGAAACGCGACCTGACCCTCGAGGTACCCGTCCGTAGGCAGGACGAAATCGGTGATATGGCATTGGAGTTCAATAGCATGACCCGGGAGCTCCAGAAGGCTTTCGGCGTCGTCTCCTCGGCAGCAACAAACGTGGATGCGCACGCAGGCGAGGTGTTCCAGCGGGCTTCGTCCAACCAGAACCGCGCCGAAAACGAGGAGAAGCGCGTCCTCCAGATCCAGCAGACGGTCCAGGATATGGGAGGCACCGCCGGCGAAGTCAACTCCGCTGCCCAGGCTCAGAAGGAGGCCGCCCTCGCCTCGAATCGACGGATCGAAGAGCTGGTCATGAGCATGCAGACCATCGCCGAGGCATCCAGAACCCAGAATGAAGAGGCGGACGTTGCCACGGCCCGTGTGGGCGACATGGGCGACACCGGTGCCAAGGTCGTGGCGACCGCCCAGAAGCAGAGCGTCCAGGTCGAGGGGGTCACCAGCGCCATGAACAAGATCGCCCAGGCGGTGGAAGAAATGACCCAGGCGACGGTCCAATCCCTTGAACATGGTCAGCAGGTGCTGAGCGCCGCCCGGGAAGGCGCTGAATCGGTCAACGCCACCGTGGATGGCATGCGGGCCATCGCAGAGTCCTCGGATCAGATTTCGGAGATCATCTCGGTGATTACCGAAATCGCGGAACAGACCAACCTCCTCGCCCTCAATGCAGCCATCGAGGCGGCCCGCGCCGGAGCGCACGGCAAGGGGTTCGCCGTGGTTGCGGACGAAGTCGGCAAGCTGGCCCAGCGCTCCTCCGAAGCGGCCAAGGAAATTACCCAGTTGATCAAGGATTCGAGCGCGCGGGTCGCGGAAGGAAACAGCCTGACAGACCAGTCCCAGCTGGCGCTGAAAAAAATCGCCGAAGGCGGCGAGACCAACATGCGCGCCATCGAGCAGATCTCCAACATGACCGAGGTGCTGGCGGAAAATATCCGGGAGGTCAACACGATGGTGGCGGACCTGAACGCACTGGCTCAGGACATCCAGGGCATGGCCGGCCAGCAGGGCTCCCGGCGGGAGGCGGCCCAGAACGCCCTGGCCGAGCTCGTCCAGCAGTCGGCAGCCATCGCCAGCCTCGTATCCGAGGCGTCCCAGGCAGCCCAGGCCATCAACAGCGAAATGGAAGGCATCACCCAGCGGACCGAAGAGATGGAGGCGCTCACCACGGCTCAGGCAGGACGCTCCAAGAATCTGATCGAAATCACCACTGCATCGGCGGACGCCGCCAAGCAGACGGTATCCGGGGCCGGGCAGGTCGTCGGCATTACCGAGGAGCTCCGTCAGCTCTCGACGTCGCTCACCCAGCAGGTGTCCCAGTTCAAGATCAGCAACCACAACGGCGGCGCCAGGGCATAACCATCCTCCGGCGAGCGCATGGGATATCATCAGAGAGGCAGATATGGAACACGATAATGTCAGCAGCCCCCAGAATCAGGAAAAAGAGGACATTCTCCAACTGGTCGGCTTCAAGATCGGGAAGGAGCATTTCGGCGTCAATATCCTGATGGTACAGGAGATTATTCGATCCGCCCCGATCACAGCGGTGCCCAACTCCCCCGATTTTGTCGAAGGGGTGATCAATCTTCGCGGCAGCATCATTCCGGTCATCGAGCTCAGAAAGCGGCTCAACCTCTACCGCGAAAGCGAGCATGCGGGGAAGGACTGGATCCTCATTGTGAATGTCGACTCCCGGGTCACCGGATTCATCGTCGACTCGGTCACCCAGGTGCTGAAAATCCAGAAAAGCAGCGTGGAGCCGCCGCCGGACATCATCGTGGCGGGACTCAAGAGCCAGTACATCAAAGGGGTCTGTGAAAACGGCAAAGGGCTCTTGATCCTGCTGGATTTCAGCCGAATCCTGCAGGTCGAAGAAATTCGAAAGCTGAAGGAATTCAACCATGGAGACAGCGCCGTTCCAGCCCCCTTCAGCGCCGAAAAGCGCCTGGCGGCGTCTCCCCTGGGAGTATGACGAAGCGCAGAAAGGAATTCAGATGGGGAAACGGGTGTTGATTGTGGATGATTCATCCATCATGAGAAAGATGATTCGCAAAACCATCGAAGCCGAAAACCACATCATCGTCGGTGAGGCCAGGAGCGGCCGTGAGGCCATCCAGCTTTATACGGATCTGAAGCCGGACCTGGTGACCATGGATATTACCATGCGAGAGGTGGACGGATTTGCTGCCGCCAGGGAGATTTTGGAAGGGGACCCCGAAGCCAGGATCATCTTCCTTTCCAACCTGGACGAGGAAAAATACAGCCGAGCCGCCATGGCCTTGGGCGCCAAAGGCTATGTCAACAAACATCGATCCAAAGAGATCCTGCCGCTGATGGAAAGTGCCTGAAAAAAGGCCCCGGCGGCGGCAGGCGGATAGGGCGATATGAACGGCTTCTCAAGAAAAAACCGCGCTTCCGTGCGCATGTCCGTGCTGGCCTGCTTCATCCTGATGGCCCTGGCGCTGGCCATACCGGCTGCCCAGTGTGCCTACCATCTGGGCAGCCGCCCGGCCGACGGAAAAGGAACGGCCATTCCGGCGCTGATTACCGAAGAAAGGGACGGCAGGGAGCAGCCCTCGGAGATCGTGCCCAACATGGAGCGGATGGAAACGATTCTCAACCAGATCCTCCTGGGGCTCCTGGTGGTGCTGATCTGCATGGGCGGATCCTGTCTGTTCCTCCTCACATCCATCGCCGGCCCCATCCATCGAATGGCCAATGCGGCAAAGGCAATCGCCGACGGCCGGCTGGACGCCACCGCGCCGTCGATCCCCCGGAACGAGATCGGTCAGACAGGCGCTTCCATCAACGAACTGGCCGTCAATCTCCAGGAAGTGCTGCTCCATGTATGGCACCACACCAGCCATGCGACGACACTGCTCGGCCGGACGGAGCCAGAGCTCGCTGCCGGCGGGAGCCCCTCCCGGAGCGTCCAGAAGAATCTCGAGGAGATCCGCCGGAATATCCAGGACGTTCAGGCCCTGGTAAGGACGTTTGACTGTTATGACATTTCCCTGGAAGAGGGCCGGATCGAGTCGGCCCGATCCAGCCGGGGAGAGCACCCTTCCGGGGGCCCCGACAGCCGGCAGCTCCGGTGGGACCTCGACCATTCAAATTAGGAGATTTCCATGATAGATGCATCCCTCCTACATGATTTTATCGCGGAAACGGGGGAACACCTAGAGGAGCTCGAGAACAACCTGCTGGAACTCGAAGCCGCCCCTGACAACCGGTCACTGCTGAATGAAGTCTTCCGATCCATCCATACCATCAAAGGCGCCTCCGAATATCTCGGCATGACGCGGATTGCCCGGCTCAGCCACACCCTGGAAGGCCTTCTGGAAATTCTTCGCCAGGGCAACCGAATGCCGGACCAGTCCCTGATCGATATCATCATCGACGCACGGGACCGCATCGCCATGCTGGTTCAGGACATCGAAAAGAACAAGGAGGAAAAACCCCCCATCGACGACCTGATCGAGCGCATGGAGAGCCTCCAGAGCGCACCAGCGGGTCGTCCGCATGGCGAAGTGTCACCCCCGCCGGCGTCTTCGTCGTCGGA
>CAJXSB010000214.1 GCA_913060435.1 uncultured Desulfococcus sp. | reverse complement strand
CCCCGGATAGGGCCTGAATCAGCCCCCCCTCCCCATCCGTTCGAACGACATATACGTCATTGCTGCCGGTCCGGAGTATGGACGCCAGACGTCCCAGGCACCTCCCGCCGACAGTGGAAACGGTCAGGCCGATCAGGTCGGTCCAGTAATAGGCGCCCTCCTCCAGCTCCGGCAGGCGGGACTTCTCCACAGAAACCTCCCGCCCGACCATCCGCTCGGCCGCGTCCCGGTCCTCGATCTCTTCGAGGGAGATGAGGACAACCCGCTGGTGGGGCTTCGCCCACCGGACAACGAACGCATCTTCCAGGGCGGTCGGGTCCCCCAGAAAAACGGATTCCCCGGCCGCCAGGAGGTCCAGGGAGTCGATGTAGGGCAGCATCTTCAGGTTTCCCCGGATGCCGTGCACCCCCACTATTTTGCCAACGATAATAGCGGCCGCTTCCTTCACCGCCCTACTCTAATATTTCCAATACCGTGCGCTTCTTGACCTTGGCGGAGGCTGCACTCAATATCGTTCGCATGGCCCTCGCCGTCCGCCCCTGCTTCCCAATAACCTTCCCAAGATCCTCTTTCGCCACCTTCAGTTCGAGCACGGAGGTCTGGTTCCCCTCCACCTCTTCAACCGATACCTGATCAGGATTGTCAACCAGTGCCTGGGCAATGTACTTTATGAGATCTTTCATGACTCCGCCTCCTTAGTGGGTTGTTGAGAATCAGGCGTCGAGAATACGATCACGGGTTGGAGAAGAGCCCCTGCTTCTGGATCAGGTTTCGAACGGTGTCGGTCGGCTCTGCACCCTGCGAGATCCAGTACTTGATGCGGTCATCCTTCAGGTTCACCTCCGCCGGATCGGGCAGGGGGTTGTAGGTGCCGACGACCTCGAGAAACCGGCCGTCTCTGGGGCTCTCGATGTTTGCAACGACAATCCGATAAAACGGTTTTTTCTTTGCGCCATGCCTGGCGAGTCTGATTTTGACGGACATACTGTTTCCAGCCTCTCCTTTCAGAACGGCAGCATGCCGCGGCCCAAGCCGCGCATGCCGCCTTTGTTGAGTTTTTTGATCATTTTCATGACCTGTGTATAATTTTTCAAAAGCCGGTTCACGTCCTGCACCTGGGTTCCGCTGCCCCTGGCAATCCGTTTTCGCCGGCTCCCGTTGATCACCTGATGATGGGCCCGCTCGTGGGGCGTCATCGAGTTGATGATCGCCTCGATGCGGACCAGCTCCCGTTCGTCGACCTCGAGGTTTTTGAACTGCTTGTTCTTTTTCATCCCCGGAATCATGCCGATCAGGTCGCTGAGGGACCCCATCTTCCGGATCTGGACCATCTGGTCCCGGAAATCCTCCAGGGTGAACTGGCTTTTTTTCAGCTTCTTTTCGAGCTCGGCCGCCTTTTCCTCGTCGATCACCGACTGGGCTTTCTCGATGAGGGTCAGCACATCCCCCATGCCGAGAATGCTCGAAGCGATCCTGTCGGGATGAAAGGGCTCGAGCTGGCTCAACTTCTCCCCCACGCCGATGAACTTGATGGGCTTTCCCGTAATGGAGCGGATGGAAAGCGCCGCCCCGCCCCGGGCATCGCCGTCCATCTTGGACAGGACCACGCCGCCGATGTCCAGGCTGTTGTTGAAGGAATCGGCGATGTTCACGGCATCCTGCCCCGTCATGGCATCGGCCACCAGCAGGATGTCCGAAGGGTTCACCGCATCACGGATCCGCACCAGTTCGGCCATCAGCGCCTCGTCCAGGTGGAGGCGGCCGGCGGTGTCCAGGAGCAGAACGTCGCACCCCTCCTTGACGGCGGCGGTCCTGGCCTTGTCGCAGATGTCGACCGGGTCCATATCGGGCTCGGACGGATAGACCGGCACGCCCAGCTGTGCGCCCAGCTTCTGGAGCTGATCGATGGCCGCGGGCCGGTAGACATCCGCCGGCACCAGATAGGGCTTGCGCCCCTTTTTTTTCAGGTAGACCGCAAGCTTGCCCGACGTCGTCGTCTTACCGGAGCCCTGGAGGCCGACCAGCATGACCGAGACCGGCCTCGCCCCCGAAAGGTTGAGGTCCTCACAGTTCTCACCCATGAGCGTGGTCAGCGTTTCATTGACGATCTTGACGACCTGCTGGCCCGGGGTCAGGCTTTTCATGACCTCCTGGCCAAGGGCGCGGGCCTTGACGTCGGCAATGAACTTCTTGGCCACCCGGTAGTGGACGTCCGCCTCGAGGAGGGCGATTCGAACCTCTTTCAGCCCTTCCTCGACGCTCTTCTCCGTCAGCTTGCCGTGACCCTTGAGCTTCCGGAATACGCCGTCGAGCCTGCTGCTCAAGTTATCAAACATAAACGCACCAATTTCACGCCAAATTAAAATTCTTGAACTTAATATGCAAACAAGGTAATGTCAAGCAAAATCATTCTGAATGACATTTGAAAAAGCGTTATAAAATGAGTTACCTATCCATGCCATCCGATATCAAGGAACTGACCCGCCCGGAGCTCGTCCGCTGGCTCGAGGCGTCGGGCATCGCCCCCTACCGCGCCGGGCAGATCTTTAAATGGATCTACCTTCGCCAGGCCGACAGCTTCGCCGATATGAGCGATCTCAACAAAACGCTCCGGCAGCGGCTGGCCGACCGCTTCACCATCGCCCGGCTGGGAAAGGCCCGGGAGGAAGCCTCGCGGGACGGCTCCCGCAAATTCCTGCTCCGGCTGGCCGACGGCCGGCACATCGAATCCGTCCTGATCCCGGAGAAGGACCACTACACCCTCTGCATCTCGAGCCAGGTCGGATGCGCCCAGGGGTGCCGCTTCTGCCGGACCGCAGCGGAAGGCTTTATCCGCAACCTCACGGCCGGGGAGATCATCGCCCAGGTCCGCGACGCGGTCATGGAAATCCCGGACGCCGACCCACGGCGCCTGACCAATATTGTCTTTATGGGCATGGGGGAACCACTGGCCAACCTCGACAACGTCACCCGGGCCCTCGGGGTCATCCTGGACGCCGAGTCCGGCCTGAAATTCTCGTCCCGGCGCGTGACGCTGTCCACTGCAGGCCTGGCCTCCAGGCTTGGCCGTCTGGGCAGGGAGACGGATGTGAATCTTGCAATATCACTAAATGCCGCGGATAACAAGACTCGTGATCTCCTGATGCCGCTCAACCGGAAGTATCCCATCGAAGCCCTGGTGGACGCGTGCCGGGAATACCCGCTGCGGCCCCGGCGGCGCATCACCTTCGAATATATCCTCATCGACGGCATCAACGACCGCGACGAAGACGCCCGACGGCTCTCCCGTCTCCTCGCCCCCATCCGCGCCAAAATAAACCTGATCCCCTTCAACGAACACGACGGCACGCCCTTCCGCCGGCCCGGCGAGGGTCGGATCCTCTCGTTCCAGAAAATCCTGACGGACCGGAACTACACCGCCGTGATCCGGTACAGCAAGGGGCAGGACATCAGCGCGGCCTGCGGCCAGCTGAATGCCCGGAACGCCGGCTGCGGCGCCGCGGCTGCAAGCCCCCCCTGAAATATCCCGCCGCCGGACGGGACCCGCGACCCATCGCCCGGCAGCGCTCTTCCGCCGGGAGAAAAGCTGCCATTCCACCCGGATGTATGATACACTCCCCGCGACCGGATACGCGCAGATCGAGATCGAGCACCCCGAAACCGAATCGAACAAGGAGGTTTCCATGGATTTTGTTGTTGTCGGCGGCGACGCCGCCGGGATGAGCGCCGCCAGCCGGGCCAAACGGCATCAACCCGACATCCGGGTGACGGTGCTGGAGATGACCCGGGACGTTTCCTACAGCGCCTGCGGCATGCCCTATAACATTGCGGTCCCCGACCGCGACATGGACGACCTGGTGGTGCGCCGGGCCTCGGTGTTCCAGGAGAAACAGGGCATCGAAATGCGCCTCGGCCACCAGGCGTGCGCCATCGACCCTCGGGCCCATCGCGTGGAGGGCAGGGATCCCGAAGGCAGGACCTTCTCCCTTCCTTATGATGCCCTCCTGATCGCCACAGGGGCCGCCCCGATCTTTCCGAAGATCCCGGGCATCGACCTGCCCGGCGTCCTGGTTCTCAAGAATCTCGAGGATGGACGGAAGCTGAAGCAGTACCTCGCGGACCACCACGTCCAAAAGGCGGTCATCATCGGCATGGGGTACATCGCCCTCGAGATGTGCGAAGCGCTTGCCGCTCGAGGCGTCGCCGTGGACATGATCAAGCCGCGCCCCGGCCTGCTCCCCTGGATGGCCCCGGACCTCTCCGACCGCGTTAGGGAGGTCCTCGAAGCCCACGAAATCGGCGTCTACGACGGCCATGCCATCGAAGGGATCTCCCCCCGGGAAAAGGGGGGGCTGGTGGTGGCCTCCGCCGGCGCGTCCCTGGCCTGCGATATGGTGCTGGTCGCCGTGGGGGTTGCCCCCAACAGCGGACTCGCGGCGGATGCCGGCCTCCAGCTCGGCCCCGGCGGCGCAATCGCCGTCGACCAGGCCCTCCACACTTCGAACCCGGACATCTATGCGGCGGGAGACTGCGCCGACGCCTTCCATGTGGTGACCGGGGAGCGGACATGGCTTCCGCTGGCCCTGAGAGCGAACCGGGCCGGGTGGGCCGCCGCGGACAATGTCTGCGGCATCGACACCCGGCTGCCGGGAATTGCCGGCACCGCCGTGTTCAAGGTATTTGAACTCGAGGTCGCCCGGACCGGCCTGACCTCCCAGGAGGCGGCGGAAGCCGGGTTCTCCCCCGCCACCGCCACCATCAAGACCCGCTCCCGAGCTCATGCCCATGCGGGAAATTCCCCGATCCATGTTCACCTCGTCGGCGACCGGGCGAGCGGACGGCTTCTCGGCGCCCAGATGGTCGGACGCGAAGGCTGCGCCCACCGCATCAACGCGCCGGCGGTCGCCCTGCATGCCCACATGTCCGTCGCGGATTTCAGCCAGTCGGACCTGGCCTATGCACCGCCGTTCGGACCGGTGTGGGATCCCCTGCTCACCGCCGCAAACCAGCTGCTCAAGAAACTGTAGCGCCCTTCAGGAGGCCTCCATGAAAAGCTACCGAAAGGAACTCTGGTTCCATGTGCCGACCCGGCGCGCCTTCATCAACATCACGCCCGAGGTTTCGAAATGTCTGGCCGACAGCGGCATCCAGGAGGGACTGGTGCTGGTGAACGCCATGCACATCACCGCGTCGGTCTTCATCAACGACGATGAATCCGGGCTCCACCACGACTATGACGTCTGGCTCGAGAAGCTCGCCCCCCATGCGCCGGTTTCCGCCTACCGGCACAACGTGGGGGAAGACAACGCCGACGCCCACATGAAGCGTCAGATCATGGGCCGCGAAGTAACCGTCGCCGTCACCAACGGCCGCCTCGATCTGGGCACGTGGGAGCAGATCTTCTACGGGGAATTCGATGGACGCCGAAAGAAACGGGTCCTGGTCAAGATCATCGGCGAATGACCGACCGGAGTGAGGGTTTGAAGAAGAAGAAGAAAACAGCCAAGAAAACCGCCGCCGCCAGATCCCGGAAGCGTCGCTGGAGCAGTGCCAGGATTTTTTTCCTCCTGGCCGGAATCACCGTCGCGGCCCTGGTCATATTTTATGTCGTCCATCTGGGCGCTGTGGCGCGGGAGCGATTCGGCAGCAAGAAATGGGAGCTGCCGGCCCGGGTCTACGCCCGCCCCCTTGAGATCTACCCCGGCCTTTCCCTAAGCGAGGCCCAGCTTCTCGAAGCGCTGGACCTGCTTTCCTACCGGCAAGTCGACCGGATCCGCGTGCCCGGCAGCTTTTCAAGGAAGGGGAGGACCTTCACCCTGTATACCCGCCCTTTTGCCTTTCCGGACGGGTATGAGGGGGCAAAAAAGATCCGGCTGAGCCTCCGGGAGCGCCGGGTCCGAACCCTTACCGACATTGAAACCGGGGGGCATCTCTCCATCGCCCGGCTCGACCCGACCCTGGTGGGCAGCTTCTACCCCACCCATCACCAGGACCGTCTGTGGGTCCGGTTCAGCGATGCGCCGCCCCTCCTGATCCAGACCATCATGGCGGTGGAGGACCGGGATTTCTACGAACACTACGGCATCAAGCCCCTGTCGATCCTCCGGGCCCTGAAGGCGAACATCATGGCGGGCAAAACAGTGCAGGGGGGAAGCACGTTGACCCAGCAACTGGTCAAGAACCTCTTTCTGACCCATGAAAAATCCCTTCGCCGCAAATTCGAAGAGGCGGCCATGGCCCTCAGCCTGGAGTTCTTTTACACCAAGGACCAGATCTTCGAAGCCTACATCAACGAGGTCTATCTGGCCCAGGACGGCAACCGCGCCATCCACGGGTTCGGCATGGCCAGCCGTTTCTACTTCGGCCGCACCCTGGAGGATCTGGGCCCGGGAGAGACCGCCCTCCTGGTGGGCCTTCTCAAGGGTCCTTCGTTCTACGACCCCCGGAAACACCCGGACCGGGCGATCCGGCGGCGGAACCAGGTCCTGGCGATGATGGCCCGTCAGAAGCTGATCCGGCCGGATGCGGCGGAACGGTCCCGGGGGGCGGGGCTCGGCATCCTTCCGGCGCCCCCGTCGGGGGACAGCCGTTTTCCCGCGTTCATGGACCTGGTCAAACGTCGGCTGTTGCGGGAATATAACGAAAGCGATCTCCGCTCCGAGGGGCTCCGGATCTTCTCGACCCTCGATCCCCAGGTGCAACTCCCCGTCGAAGCGGCGCTGGCCAAACGGCTGGACGCTCTGGAATCCCGCAGAAGGCTTTCGGCGGGCACCCTGGAGGCGGCGGCGGTGGTGACGGCGACAGGCAGCAACGAAGTCCTGGCCATGGCGGGCGGCCGCCGACCGCGGGATGCCGGCTTCAACCGCGCCCTTGACGCCCGCCGCCCCATCGGATCCCTGGTCAAGCCGGCGGTCTATCTCACGGCGCTGATGCAGCCCCCCCGCTTCACCCTGGTCACGCCGCTGGACGATGGGCCCATCGAGGTCAGGAACGCCGGCAACGTATGGCGTCCGAAGAACTATGACCATCGCCACCACGGCACCGTGCCGCTCTACCAGGCGCTGGCCCATTCCTACAACGTCGCCACCGTGCGCCTGGGAATGGATCTCGGCCTGGCGTCGCTCTTCGACACCCTGGAGCGGCTGGGCGTCGGGGGGGATTTCCCCGCCTACCCCTCCGCCCTTCTGGGCGCCCTGGAGATGGCGCCCGTTGAGGTGACCCAGATGTACCAGACCTTTGCTGCAGGGGGATTCTACACCCCGGTCCGCGCCATCCAGGCCGTCTACCGCCCCGACGGCGAACTACTGCAGCGCTATCCCCTGACGGTTCGCGAGCAGCTGGATCCGGGGGCCGTATACCTGCTCAACAGCGCCCTCCAGACGGTCGTGGCCGAAGGTACCGCCCGGTCCCTGGACCGTCGCCTGATCCGGCGGCTGGCACCGGCAGGCAAGACCGGTACCACCAACGACATGCGGGACAGCTGGTTTGCCGGCTTCACCGGCGACCGTGTGGCCGTGGTCTGGGTCGGTCGCGACGACAACAAGCCCTGCGGCCTGACAGGGGCCACCGGCGCCCTTCAGGTCTGGGGTGACATCATCTCCGAAATCTCCGCAGCGCCCCTGGTGCTGGCACAACCGGAAAATGTGGCGACGGTCCCCATCGACCCGGTTTCGGGACGACGAATCGAGGCCGGCTGCCCCG
>CAJXSB010000213.1 GCA_913060435.1 uncultured Desulfococcus sp. | reverse complement strand
TGGGGCGGTGGCATGCGGCCTGAACTCGGAAAATGGGTGCTCGTTCTGCTGGTCGCCGCTCTCCTGTTGTTTCGACCCGGCAACTGGGCTGCCGCCGGCGGGCATCCCGGCGACGATCTCCTCCGGGCAATGGTGCTGCTGGCCAAAGACGACGGCAGGAACCGGGAGCGCTACGAGAATCTTTCGCCGGAGGAAAAGGCCCGCCTCCAAAAAAAGCTTCGCCGCTGGCAGTCCATGTCGCCGGAGGAGCGGCAGCGGATGCGGCAGAAGATGGATCGATTGAATCGGATGCCGCCCGAAGCCCGGCGCCTGTACCAAAAACGTTTCGATCAGTGGCAGCGCCTCTCCCCCCGGGAGCAGGAGCGGCTCCGCCGACAGATGGAGAACTGGGACCGCCTCTCCCCCAAGGAAAAAGAAGCCATCCGGCGGCGGTTCGACTAGCGGAGGCGGCGCCTCCCGCAGCATCAGCCATCCTTTGCCTGCATCTCCGAGATGAAGCCCCGGACCGCCTTGTAGGCATGGGCCAGCTCCTGAAAGGCCCGGTCGGCCGTTTCCAGATCGCCCGACCTGCCGATCTCCTCCAGCTTCAAGGCGCGGGAGACCGCCTCCTCGGCGGCGAGGTATCTCAGGCTTCCCTTCAGCTTATGAGCGCTCAGGCGGATTTGCTCGGAATCCCTTTGCTTGACGGCGTTCTGGATATCCTGGAGGGTTTCCAGGGAATTCGTCATAAAATCAGAAAAGAATCGATGGAGGATCGTCTGGTTGTCATTGAAGATCTCCTTTACGATCTTCATGTCGACGGGGGCTGGTTCGGATGCCGGGGGAATGTTGAACGGTGAGGCCGACAGGGCCGTCTTCAGTTTTTCAAAGGCCATCTCCAGGTTTCCGATCAGGCCGGGCAGCATCGCGTAGGCGGCCGTTCGCCCGGCGATCTCGATCTGAAAGGCGATTCTGTAGAGGGCGTGGGCGCCGATGGCCGACGAGGTTCCCTTGAGGACATTTCCCAGCGCCTGGATCTGCCCGGCGTCCCTGGACCGGGCGTGCTCCTTGAGTTTTTGCAGATGGGCCGGGGTCTTTTCCATGAAGCCCCTGACCAGGGCCCGAATCATCTCTTCGTTGTCGCCCAGCTGGTCCCGAAGCCATGTTTCATCAAATACGCCGTCAGGGTCCTGAGGGTCGGAAACGGGGTGGGGCTTCAGCAGGACATCGATCACCTCTTCCAGTTCGTCGGCCCTGAACGGCTTGGCGAGAACCGCGTCTCCGCCCGCCTGCATCGACCGATCGGAGAGATCTGGCGCATCCGCGGCCACCAGGCAGAGGATCGGGACGTCGGCGGGTGTCGCCCCCCCTGCAGCGCACCGGATCCGCCGGAGCATCTCGAATCCATCCAGCGCCGGCAGCATCATCTCGAGAATGATCAGGTCATAGGGATGGTTCGCCATCCGGCTCAGCGCATCATCCATGTGCTGAACCGGATCGGTGCGGTATCCCAGATTGTTCAGGAGTCCGCCGGCGGCGGCCTGCATGGCGGCATCGGGTTCGATGAAGAGGATTCGGAGCTGCTTCTTGCGGCGCTCCAGGAGAGTGTGGCGGGTAATGATCTCTTGGTGCTTCCCGTCCGACGGTCCGGGCTCTTGGCCCATCAGGATCCTCAGGCTCTCGGTGAGTTGAGCGGGTTCGAAGGGTTTGACAAGGTAGGCCGAAAATCCCGCGTTCTGGCATCGACGCGCATCTCCCCGCTTGCCGATAATGGCGATCATCATGAGCCGGGTTTCCCGGATGCTCGGATCCTGTTTGATTTTTTCGCCCAGGGCCTCCCCGCTCATGTCGGTCAGGGCCATGTCGAAGATGGCGAAATGGAACGGTGCTCCGGAGGCCGAAGCGGCCCGGAGGGCTTCGATGGCCCGCTGCCCGTCGGGCGCGCTTTGGCAGCGGCATCCCAGCGAGAGAAGGGGCTTTTCCAGTATACGCCGACGGGTATGGCTGTCGTCCACCAGCAGTATGCGGAGGTTCGAGAGGTCACCCCCGGCCGAATCGCCGAGCTCGCCCTCCTCTGCGGGCTTTTCGAGCCGGATCGTGAAGCCGACGGTGCAGCCTCCGCCGCGTCGGCTCTCCAGCGTCATGTCGCCGCCCATCATTTCGCAGAGCTGCCTGGCGACAGAGAGTCCGAGGCCGGGCCTGCCGGAGGTCCAGGCCCTTTCTGCCCCGCCGGGCTGGAGCGAGGCGAAGAGCTGCGCCTGCCGTGCCGCTGGAATTCCAATCCCGGTGTCCGCCACCTCGAACGCCACGATGGTCTGATCTCCGGCGATGCTCCGGGGCGTCACCCGGAGCGTGATCCCTCCGCTGGCGGTGTACTGGACTGCATTGTCGAGCAGGCCGTTCAGGATCTGGCGGATGCGTCCGGGATCCCCACGGAAGCGGGAGGAAAGCTTGGGGCTGATCACACACTGGTAGTCCAGGGATTTCTCATTGGCGCGGGCAAGGACGCGCTGGCTGATATCCTTGAGCATCATCCGCAGGTCGAAACCGATGGATTCTAGGGTCAGGGTGCCGGACTGTATACGGGAGATGTCTATGATGTCGGTGAGCATCGTCATGAGGTCTTCGGCATTGTGCCGGATCATCTCGAGATAAGTCTGCTGCTCGAGGGTCATCGCGGTCCTTCCCAGGAGGTCGACCATGCCGATGACGCCGCTCATGGGCTTCTGGGCCTTCCGGCCGAGATAGGAGAAAAAATCATCTCCTGCGGCATCGTTGAGGGCTCCGCTGGCGGCATCCGTCGTCCGGCGGGCATGGGGCTGCGTCTTCTCATCCGGCACTGCCGTTTTGTTCCGGGCATGGGTCACCGGGCTGGACCTCTTCAAAGGGCACCTCCATCATCGACCGGCCGCGTGGGGCCGCCGGTGGATCAAAGAATTCCGTTGTTCGTCAGTATCTTTTTGAGCTTGTCGAAATCCGATTTCAGTCGATCAATGCAGTCGGGGATCATCTGGAAGTCACCGTTTCTGCCGGCATCCTCAACGTCGACGGCCGTTTTCATGAGGGCCGTCGCGCCTGCGGTGCTGGAGGAGCCCTTGATATTGTGGCCCAGGGCACGGATTTGTTCTTCGTCCCGGCTTTCATAGGCGAGGATCAGTTCATTGATCCGCTCCGGAAAACTGTCGACAAAGCTCTGCATCACCACCTGGATCAGCTCGTCGCTCCCATCAAGCCGCTCCCGGATGCCCGCCTCGTCGAATATGCTGCCGTCGTCTGCCCCGGCTCCGGCATTTTCCGGGGCTGCAGCCGCATCGGCGGCGGCCGGGGCGCTCGGCACGAATCTTTCGATCACCGCCGCCAGATCCTGTTTTTTGACCGGCTTGGTCAGGTAGCCGTTCATGCCCGCTTCCATGCAGCGGTCCAGGTCCCGCTGCATGGCATGGGCGGTCATGGCGATGATGGGGATGTCGGGGTTCAGCACCGGCGAATTCTTGCCGCGGATGATCCGGGTGGCCGAATACCCGTCCAGCACCGGCATCTCCATGTCCATCAGGACCAGGGCGTAGGCCTTGCGCTTCAGCGCGTCGACGGCCTCCTGACCGTTTACCGCCAGATCCGCCGTGTATCCCAGGCTTTTCAGGAGCCCCATGCTGACCAGCTGGATCGTTTCGTTGTCTTCCACCAGCAGGATGGCGCCGTCCACCGCTGCAGCGGTGGTTTGCAGGCGATTCCCCGCTGCCTCGGTGGGCGGTTCGAATGCCAATCCCTCCGGCCGGGGCTCCACCGGGGAGGCGTTTCCCATGGATTGGGAATGGGGTTCCCGGAGCTCCGTATCGGCCGCCGCCTCGGCAGCCTGCTGCCTGTCCAGCAGGACGGTCAGATGAAAGCTGCTGCCTTTGCCCACCTCGCTTACCACATGGATCTCCCCGCCCATCATTTCGCAGAGCTGTCTGGAGATGGCGAGCCCCAGCCCGGTGCCCCCGTATTTCCGCGAGGTGGACATGTCGAGCTGGGTGAATTTTTCAAAGAGCCGTTCGGTCTGGTCTTCGGGGATCCCGATGCCGGTGTCGGTGATCACGAACCCGATCCTCGCCTGCCGTTCATCCGATGATTTGCAGGAGACTTCCAGGGTGATGCCGCCGTCCGAGGTAAACTTGACGGCGTTGCCGATCAGATTGATCAGGACCTGGCGGATCCGCCCGGGGTCCCCACGGAGGTGCGACGGCACGTCCGGGTCGATGAGGCACCGATAGGAGAGGGACTTCTCCGCAGCCTTGATGGCCATGAGGCCGTTCATATCCTTCAGAACGGCCCGGAGATCGAAATCGATCGATTCGAGTTCGATCTTGCCGGCCTCGATCTTCGAAATGTCGAGGATGTCGTTGATGATCGCCAGAAGCGAATGGGCGCTGTTGTGGATGAGCGACAGGCCCTTCTGCTGCTCCGGGTCGAGATCCGTCTCCATCAGGAGCTCGGTCATGCCAATGACGCCGCTCATGGGGGTCCGGATCTCGTGGCTCATGCCCGCCAGGAATTCGCTTTTGGCCTGGTTGGCCTTCTCGGCGCTCTCCTTGGCCTGCTTGAGCTCCTCCTGCATCTGCTTCCGCTCCGTTACGTCCCGACTGATTCCCACCAGCCCCAGGATCTCGCCATAGGGGCCGAAATAGGGGGTTCTCAGCGTCTCGAGGAGGACCCTGCGTCCGTCGGGGTAGTCGACCCATTCCTCGTTGGTCCGGGGGCGTCCGGACGAGAGCATCAGCCGGTCCTGCTCCCGGAAGAAATCGGCCACCTCCTTGCCGAAGAGGTCGTAGTCGGTCTTTTCCACCACGTCCTGGCGGTGATACCCGACGAATTTGCCGAAGGAGGGGTTGCAGCCCAGATAGACCCCCTTGAGGTCCTTGTAGAAGATGAGATCGGGGATCGAATCGATGAGGGAGTAGAGAAGTGCACGCTGCCGCCTCAGGTCCCTTTCGAAGAGCTTGCGTTCGCTGACGTCCATATGGGTTCCTGCGACCTTGAGGACCCTTCCGTCGGCGTCCCACTCGACCACCTGACCCCGGGCCATGATCCATTTCCACTCTCCGGTCTTGGTCCGCATCCTGAATTCCGCCTCGTAGAGGGGGGCGTCCCAGGCAAAGTGGGCTTCGATCCGTTTTTGGACATAGGGCAGGTCATCGGGGTGGACCATCTTCTTCCAGGCATCGATACTGGGGGCGATCTCCTCCGGGGCATGTCCAAGCATCTCCGCCCATGCCCGGTTAATCACCTGCTTCCGGGTCTGCATGTCCCACGACCAGATGCCGATGTTGGCGCCTTCAAGGGAGGCGTCGAGGCTCTGGAGCTGGTCGTGAAAACCGCTGACGCTGTTCCATCCCCTCACCAGCGAAATGACCAGTGTGACGAACAGGTCGTCATCAAAAGGCTTCTTGACGCAGTAGAGGCTGCCCGGCATGGCGGTGCTGGTGTTCAGTGCGTCGATCTGTGCACCATCGGCGGTGATGATGCCCGTGACCCGGGGATCGACGGCGATGAGATTCTGAAAGAGCTTCAAGGCCGCAGTGTTGCTGCTGGAAACGTCCAGGATGCAGAGGGGCGTGGCGTCTCCCCGCTCAAATCCGCTCTTGAAATTCTGAAGCAGGGCATCCCCGTCGGGGAAGAAAAAGAGCTGGAAACGGTCGGCTTCGGGGTGTTTCGGGTCGCTGCCTGTGCGGGCTCCGGCGAGAATGTCCATATAATGATCGACGGATTTGGGATCATTATCCGCTATCAAAATGCGCTTGTTCATGGCTTTCCTCCAGGGTAGGGGCATTCTCGGCCGGAGCATGGCGCCGGCGGCGGCCGCGATGACCGGCGTCTTTTCCGCCGCGGTCGCATTTATGCTACCTTTTTGCAATCGTTGTAGATTATATTATATTGACCTGATCTGTAAAGCTTAATGTGGAGAGCCCCGCTGGCCATCGGGTAAAGGAAACGCCGAAAGCCGGGTGGAGAAGACCGTTGAGTCCCGGGGGCGGGAAAACGCCAGGAAAGGAAGTGGGGACCGTCCCGCCGGACGGCGTGGGGAGTCGCATCACGGGGAATCCAACGGGGGCGGGGATACCGGCAGGCGCGTATCATGGGTATTCGCCTGCCGAAACCCCCTGGAATTCCAACAGAAATACAAGCAGGATGGTGGGATGGATTGGTCCGGCTGGCCCGACCCCTTTCCGCGCTGCAGGGGCCCGGCCGGCGTCGTCGCTATCCTTTGGCAGCGGATTCGAAGGCTTCGGTGATCCGCTGCTCGACATACCCGATCTGATCCTCGTCCCATTCTTCGATGTCGAAGCACATGGCATCCTCGCCCAGCAGCCCCTCGGGAACAAAATCCCCCCGCTCGTCCGGGTCCGTGATCATCTCGCCGTAAAAGCAGACCGAGAGCCACCGGGGGGCGTCCTCGATCACGTCGACCATCACGAAGAGCGACTTGTCCTTCTGGTTCTTGTGGGCGCCCCGAAGGGAATAGGTGACGCCGGCCCTTGGAATGAAGGTCAGATCGGCGCCGTCTTTGGCGGCGAGGTGGTCCCTCAGCCGAAGGAAGACCCGCCGGTTGCCCTCCGGGGTTTCCTCCCATTGGTCGATGAACTCTTCCAGGGTCGGTTCTTTTTCCGCTGACATTGGCCTCTCCTTTCACAGGGTTGGATGGTGTTATTTGGATATAGCACAAAAAAATTTACACCTGTCGGCCGGCGACTTCAAGGGTTTTTTTGGGAACGCGACTTTCGAGTTTCATCCGCCGGCGTCCGGCCGGATCCCCTTTACAAACCGGCACGGGTATGAGATATCAGAGGTGGCTGGGCAATATTAACCTGTATTTCAGGATTGTTATTTCATCTCATATGCTGCGTGAACTATCCATCAAAAATTTTGCAATCATCGATGATCTGCGGATCCATTTCGACACGGGGTTTACCATCCTCAGCGGGGAGACGGGCGCCGGCAAGTCGATCATCATCAACGCCGTAAACCTCATCCTGGGCAGCCGGGCCACCGGCGCCTTCATCCGGACCGGCGCGGAAACTGCCGAGATCGAGGCCTTTTTTGAGATCGGGGCTCAGACATCGGCGGCCCGGATGATGGCGGAAAATGACCTGGACCCCGGCGAGGGGCTCATCATCCGCCGCATCCTCGCCCGGAACGGCCGTCACCGGATCTACATCAACCAGCATCCTGCCACCATCCGCCTGTTGAGCGCCATTTCGGCCAATCTCGCCTCCATATCCGGCCAGCACGCCCACCAGGGACTGCTTGACGAGGAGCAGCACCTGCTCATCCTCGACCAGTTCGGCGGCCTCATGCCCCTTCGAAACGAGGTGGCGGCGCGGTTTCGGGAGATACAGCCCCTCATCCGGAAGCGGGACGCCCTCCAGGCCAAGAAGGCGCGCCAGGCCGAAGAGATCGAGCTCCTCCGCTTCCAGCGCCAGGAGATTCTGGCGGCGGATATCCAGCCGGATGAGGATGTTCACCTCGAGCGGGAGCTGGCCCGCCTGCAGGTGGATGTCCGTCTTGAAACGCCCCTCTCGGCCGCGCTGCTGGATGCGTTGGCCCCGGAGATGGCCGTGCTGGCCACCGGCAGCCTGCCGGACACGCCCATCATCAAAGGCTTTTCCAAGACGTCCATGGCCGTCACCTCCGTGGTGGAGGTCATGGGGGGCGATTTGCCGCCGGGCGAGCGGATGCTAGTGCTCGGGGGCGGCCAGAGCGCCTTGATGGT
>CAJXSB010000212.1 GCA_913060435.1 uncultured Desulfococcus sp. | reverse complement strand
GCGGCATGCACATCCACGGCGCTGCCGCTGTGGTGGGAGATGATGCTGTAGACCGGTCTGCCCTCCGATTCCCCGTCGGGAAACAGGGTCCAGAGCTGGTTTGGGCCCCCGGTGGCGTGAAATATCTGAATGTTGGCGCCGTCCTCTTTGCTTTTTCCCTCAACGTCGAGGGCCTTGCCGCTCTGCCGGGAAAAGATCCGGTAGCCCTTGTCCGAATGGGGATAAGGGAGGATTTTCCAGAGCGCACCGTCCCCGCCGGGACAAGCGGCCTGCTGGACGCTGACGCCGGCCCCGCCGGACGGGACCGTCATACACTTGTCGCTGTGGCGGGCTGTCAGCCGGTAGCGGTCGGCGCCCGCCGCCGTCAGGTGCCAGCGCTGATTGCGGCTCCCGAAGTCCCGGAACTGCTGAACATTGGCCCCGTCCCGTTTGCTGTAGCCCCTCACATCCACCACGAGGCCGCTTTTCAGCGAGACGATGGCGACGGCATCCCCATACCGGTCGGGCATGAGGCGCCAGCACTGGTGCGCGCCACCGTTGACCGGCTGGACGACGATATCGGCGAGGCTGGCCGCCTCCGCGTCGGCCACCGTCAGCGCCAGGCCGGTCTCCGCCGAGAGGATCAGGCAGGTCTGCGCCAGCGGCACCTGCCCGCACACCGCAGCGCTGCTCCCCAGGAGCCCCAGGAGTACGATGATAACGACGCCTCCCGTCCATCGATGCCGTTCAGCCATTCCCATGCTATTTCCGGACGTATCCCCACTCCACCAGCCGGCGGTAGGCGTGCTGCGCCTGGGGCCCTTCCCGAACCGACTGAAGGTATTTCTGGTACTGTGCCGCAGCATCCGGTTTTCTCCCCATCCCCTCCAGAGCGTATCCCCGGAGGAACGCGATGCCTGGATTGCCGGGAAGGACCTGGTCGTACCGGTCAAAATCCTGCAGGGCTCCCGCGAACTGGCCCTGATCGATTCGGGCGAGGCCGCTCACGTAAAGAGCCTGGGCCTCCCCGGGGTAGGCCGCCTGGGCGCTTTCGGCATAGCGCTGGGCTTCCCGGCTCTTTTTCTGGGCCATCAGGCATTTGGCCATCATGACCAGGCCGGCATAGTCGCCCGGCGCCTGTTGAAGAGCGCTTTTCAAGAGGGTCTCGGTTTCTCCGTAGCGCTTGCCGGCCATGGCGGTTTCCGCCTGCTGCATCTGTTCGATGGCCCCCCGCATGCTGCGGATGGATGCGGTGCGGTCCATGTAGCGCTCCCGGTGGCGGGGGGCATTCCGGGAGCCCTGGTAGGTGGTCCGGGCGGCCGCCACGGCGGTCCGATATCTTTCCTCGCTCATGGGGTGGGTGGAAAAGAGCACCTCCGCATAACCGGGATTCGCTTTGGCCAGAGAGTTGAGCATCGCCATCAGCGCGACAAAGCCGTCGGTGCTGTAGCCGGCTTCGACCATGTACCGGTTTCCCAAGGCATCGGCCTCCCGCTCATCCTGCCGGCTGTAAGAGGCGAGCAGCAGGCTGGCGCCGAGAACCCCGAGCTGCCCGGCGATGTCGGCGTAGGACGGCGCACCGATCCCGACGGCCAACTGCAGCCCGCCAAGCAGCGTCGAGGTCACCTGCCGGGAGGACATCTGCTCGGCGGTATGGCGCGCGTTGACGTGCCCCACTTCATGCCCCAGGAGCCCCGCCAGCGCGGCTTCGTCCTCCAGCTTGAGGAGGATGCCGCGGGTCACGGCGACGCTCCCGCCCGGGAAGGCATAGGCATTGACGTAGACGGCGTTGACACCGTGGAAGGCGTAGGGCATGCCTGGCCGGTGCGTAAAGGGAACCAGCCTGCGGCCGACCTCATCGATATACCGGTTGACCCCCGCATCCTGGATCACGCCGTAGTCGGCCGAATACTGCCGCGGTGAAACCTGCCGGTCCATCTGGATCTCCTGCGCCTCGGATACCAGCATCAGCTGGGAGCGCCCCGTCACGGGATCAACGGCGCACCCGGCCGCCGCTCCGGCAGCCCACACGGAAAGCAGGCGGAGGAAATCCCGCCGGGTCAGGCACCCCGGCCCCGATCGTCCGCCGAAACGCTTCATCATGTCGGTCTCCTTTGTACGGTCATCCGTTCCTCCGGCGCCGCGATTCGGCTGACCGGAGGCGCCATGATAGGGCTCTTTGACGGAAAATGTCAACCAGGCGGATGCGGCCTGCCGCAGAATGCTTCCATGGCCTGGATCCGGCTTGACCCGACGGCGGCTTTTGCCTATAAGGGCCAAGGAGATCGGCGCCGCGGGGCTTCCGGCGGTGCCTACAGGAGACGACCCTTTTGGCAAAGGATTTGGGCCCATGCGGGAAATCGTGGAGTTGACCAAAGCGTTGATCCGCTTCAAAACGCGGTCGGGGGATGCAGCAGAGCTGCATCGGTGTGCACAATATATCGAAGCCTATCTCAAGGAATGCGGGGCCGTATACCACCGGCAGGATATCGACGGCGTCCCCGCCATCTGGGCCCTGCCCCGGACCGGCCGGGCGAAGATTCTGCTCATGAGCCACTTCGACGTCGTCGACGGCCCCGACACCCTCTTCGACCCTTTGGAGAAGGACGGGAAGCTTTACGGCCGGGGCGCCGTGGACGACAAATACGCCGTCGCCCTCTCCCTCGTACTCTTCAAAAACCGCCTTGCCGCCATCCAAAAAGGAGGCGGCGGCCAGGCAGCACTGCCTTTCGGCATCCTGATGACCGGGGATGAGGAGGAGGGGGGATTCAAGGGCGCGGCCAGGGCCCTCGCCCAGATCCACGCCGATTTCTGCATTGCCCTGGACGGCGGCGATACCCGGCGGATCATCATCAAGGAAAAGGGCATCCTTCAGGTCCGCCTGACGGCCGCCGGCAGGTCCGCACACGGCTCCCGCCCCTGGCTGGGGAAAAATGCCATCGAAATCCTGATGGCGGACCTGGCGCGGTTGAAGCCGCTCTTCGACAGCGCGGCGCTGGGCTACACCCCCGAGGGTTACTGGCATCGGACCATGAACATCGGCATCATCGCCGGCGGCCAGGTCGTCAACCAGGTGCCCGATGAAGCCACCGCCGAACTCGACATCCGGTATACCGAACATGACGATGTGCCGGGGCTCATCCGCAGCATGCAGGAGCGCGTGGAGAGCACCCTTGCGGTGACCATCCAGGAGCCGCTGTTCGAGGCCGGACCGACCCCCTACCTCGACCGGCTCCAGGCGGCGGCGCCCGATGCCCGCCTGGATTGTGAGAACGGGGCATCGGACGCCCGCTTTCTGTCGGCCCACGGCATCCCGGGGGTGGTATGGGGCGCCGACGGCGGCAACAGCCAGCACGCCGGCAACGAGCATATCGTCATCGAGAGCATCGGCCGACTCTACCACGCCCTCGACACCTTTATGGACGACTCCTGACGGTGCGCCCTTGGTCATACCGGAGTCTGCGGCATATGGCGATATCGGTGGGGAAGGCCATGGACGGGAGGCGGTCGAGGGGAAAAAAGCGGGCATCGGATGCATCGGAGCCGGCGCGCAGCCGGCCTCCGGCAACCTCTCCCCGGAACCAGATGCCGACCGTCTGCCGGGAGGGGTCATGAAAGTTGGAATGAACGTCGAAGACCGGCCCGAGGGTGACGGCGAGGCCGGTCTCCTCCTGGAACTCGCGCCGGGCCGCCGATCGGACATCCTCGTCCCACTCGACATGGCCGCAGGGAATGCACCATTGCCCGGCGTAGGAGCCGGTGCGGCGGACCAGCAGCAGGCGGCCCGCCGAGAGGATGATCACCGCGACGCCGACGGTGGGATTCCGATAATAGGTCCGGCGGCACGCCCGGCAGAACCGGCGGTCGATGCCGCCGTCGCAGCGACGCCCCAGGGGCGTCCCGCAGCCGGGACAGAATCTAAAATGGCCAGAACTGGTTGTCATGCCAGATCTTCTCGGTCAGCTCCCGGTCCATGTCCATCAGAATCTTGAGGTGGCCGTTTTCCCAGTCCGAGAGCCATTGGTAGAGCTTCCGCTCCTCGGGGTCCTGGGTCTCGGCGGCACGCTCCCCATAGAGCTTGACGGCACGCTCCTCCATGGCCATGGCCGCCTGAATGGCGGCGGACTCGAAGCCGGCGCTCTCGATCTTCTCCCGGACCGCGGCATCCAGCACCGCGGACGCCACATCCTCCCCCGATTTGTCGCCGTACCCGCCATCCTTGAAGCTGCCGCCTTCCTTGACGGACTTGTACTGCTCCGACAACACCTGGATATGGTAGTCCTCCTCGTCGGCCATGACTTCGAAAAACTGCTTGATGGCCGCATTCGAGGCCTGGGCCGCCGCGGTCCGGTAAAAGGCCTTCCCCCGCATCTCCAGCAGCATCGCACTTTTCAGGATTTCCATCGCTCTGTTCTCTTGCATGTGTGCCTCCTCGCACCGGGTTTCGGGGTGTTTCCCCCCGGCAGAATTCATCTCTTCTGTATTCGGTCGTCTATCCGTTGTTTCATGAAAAGCCGTCTGGATTCCAAAAGGCGCTCTATTTTCGAGTTTCAAAAGCCGGCCTTCTCCGGGTCCGGTTTCCGCCCCACGCCGCTTCGTTCAAGCCCATGAACCACTCTCGAAAGTGGAGAAGGTTATTTGAACGGCGTGTCCCAGAAGGACCAGTCCGACTCATCCCGGGGCGGCCCATAACCTCTGGCGACGCCCGAGTAGCCGATGGCCCAGCCCACCGCCGACGGCGGAAGCGTCAGCTCCCGTGTGAAGCGCCACGTACCGATCTCTTTTCCCGCAGAGGCGTTGAAGATCCGCCGGATGTCGACAACCTGACCTGCCGGATTGAGATAATAGGCCTGGATATAGAAATTCCTCACGTACGCAAAATTGCTGACGCCCCCCCGGAATTCGAGGGTGCCGTCGAGGGTCATCCGGTCGCCGTCGCGGACGTATTTATAGGAAAAGATCAGGTCTCGAGAGACCCACGCACCCGTGTGCGGCCCCCCCGGGTCCAGGCTCTTTCGCCGATCGGGGGCAACCGTCTCGCCGATGCCCCGGTCAAATCCCGCGCAGCCGCTCATGACGGCCGCGACCATTAAAAGGCACATCAACATCCGGCGTTGCCGGAACAAACGTTTCATCTCCGCCCTCCCCTGCAGGAGTGATGGCCCTGCCGCTGCGCCGTAAAGGGGCACATCTTACCAATCCGACTGCTGGCGTAGCTGGGTGCGGCTCCGATGATCGGTCGTTCGGAGAGTCCGATCGCCGTCCGGCGGAGCAAAACAGTCTGTGGCCAATCTTGCGGTTCGGGCCGTATCTCGTAAATATAGAGACCATGCCCATTCCTGTCAAACCCTGTCGATCTTCAGGGAGCTGATGGATCCGCTGAAGGAGAACGGCCCGGCTTTTCGGGAAAGGTCCAGTGAACCGGGTGGCCGACCTCCACGACAGCGGCGATGTGCCCGTCGAAACAGAGATGGCGGACCCGAAAGACCGACCGGCGGTAGCAGACCGAGAGGCGGTCGCGGCCCGGCACCCGCACCACCCGGCATTTCAGCAGGTCCGGAATGCCGACGCCGCCGATCTTGAGGACGGCCTCCTTGGCGGTCCAGATGCGAAAAAAGGCTTCGGTCTTCGACAGATCGACCAGACGCCACTCCGCTGCATCCGCCACCTTCCGCCTCAGCCGGGGGTTGTATGGCCGCACCTGCTCGACGTCGATGCCTACCGGCGACGGAGAAAAGACCCCGGCCACATATCGGGGCTTGTGACTGACGGACCAGTATCCTTGTCGAAGGGGGCGCGGACGCCCGGAGGCCTCCTTTTCAAAGGCGGCCGGCCGGACCTCCACGCCCCATAGCCCAGCGGAGATCACCAGTGCCCTGCGGGCCCGGTCACTGAGGTACCGGACCCGCTCCCGGAGCGTCAGGGCGAGATATTCGGCCTGCGGCACCCGGAGGATCACCGGGTGCACCGCCGCTTCAGGCATCGGCGTCGTCTGCCGCCTGGAGGATCATCCGGCAGTCGGCCACCGTGGCGCCGCCTCCCTCCTCATGGACCAGAAGGGGATTGATGTCGAGTTCTTGGATCTCGGGGTGGTTGATCACCATGTCCGACAAGCTCACCAGGAGCCGCTCGACCGTGGCCAGATCGGACGCGGGGCGCCCCCGGAATGCCTTGAGGAGCTTGTGCCCCTTGATCTTGCGGATCATCCTTCGCGCCTCGTTCCTGCCGATGGGGGCCAGCCGGAACGAGACGTCCTTGAAGACCTCGACGAAGATCCCGCCGAAACCGAACATGATCAGCGGACCGAAAACCGGGTAGCGGTTCGCGCCCAGGATCACCTCCCGACCGGGCTCCGCCATCTGCTGGATGAGCACACCCTCGATTTCAGCGTCGGCGCTGTACCGGCGGGCGCTCTCCACGATTTCATCAAAGGCGCTGCGGACCGCTGCTGCATCCGCCATCCCGACCTTCACGCCGCCCGCATCGGACTTGTGGAGGATCTGGGGCGAGACGATCTTGAGGACCACGGGATACCCGATCCTGTCGGCGATCTCCCCGGCTTCGTCGGCGGTGGCGGCCAGTTCGGTGGGCAGGACGTCGAAGCCGTAGCAGGCAAGAAGCTTGAGGCCGTCGAGCTCTCCAAGGCGGGTCCGGCCCCGGTCGATGCAGTCCTGGATGATCCCCCGGGCACCGTCGATATCGTGGGTCAATGAGAACTGGGCCAGGATCTGGCGGTTGAGCCACTGGGCATAACGGTAGAGGGTGCCGAAGGCCCGGGCGGCGTTTTCGGGAAAGCGGAAGACCGGGATGCCGTTTTCCTGGAGATGCTTGACCCCGGCCGACACGTCGACGATTCCCATGAAGCAGCAGAGGATCGGCTTGTGGGTGCGCCGGGCGATGCTGACCACGGCTTCGGCGGTCCCGAGGGCGTTGGTCATGGACTGGGGGGTGAGGATGACCAGGGCGCCGTCGACGCCCTCGTCCCGGATCACCGCCGCCAGGGCGTTTTCATACCGGTCCTGGGCCGCATCACCGATGACGTCCACCGGGTTGTGGAGGTTGGCGGCCGCCGGCAGGTGGCTGGCCAGGGCCTCGACGGTGTCCTCCTTGAATTTGGCCAGCTGGAGGCCGGAGGAGACCGTCACGTCGGTGGCCACGATTCCCGGACCGCCGGCATTGGTGACAATGGCCACACGGTTCCCGTCGGGGATCTTCCTGCGGAATTTTCCCAGCATCGACTGGTTCTTGTAGGCGAAGGTGCTGGCAAAATCGAAGAGGTCATTGATGGAGTCGACGCGGATGATGCCCGCCTGCTCGAAGATGCTGTCGTAGACCGCCTCGGAGCCGGCCAGGGCACCGGTGTGGGAGGCGGCGGCCTGGGCGCCGGCGCTGGTCCGGCCGGACTTGATCACGAGGACCGGCGTGGGCCGGTCGCCCGAGGTGATCTTTTTCACCTCTTCGATGAATTCGGGCCCGCGGCGCAGCTCCTCGAGGTAGATCATGATCACTTCGGTGTCGAAATCCTGGTGAAAATAGCGGAGGAGATCGAGCTCGTCCACGTCGGCCTTGTTGCCGATGGAGATAAACTTGGAGAATCCGAAATCCCGGTCTGCGGCAAAATCGAGCACCGCGGTGCAGAGGGCCCCGCTCTGGGAGATGAACGAGATGTTGCCGGCCTTGGGCATCCGTGCGGAGAAGCTGCCGTTGAGGCTGACGTGGGCCAGCGGATTGATCACCCCGAGGCAGTTGGGGCCGATGAGGCGGATGTCGGCCTCGCGGCAGATCTCGACGATCCGGTCCTCGATCTC
>CAJXSB010000211.1 GCA_913060435.1 uncultured Desulfococcus sp. | reverse complement strand
ATCCTGACCCTCTATCTCCATTACGCCCCCTTCGGCGGGGCGGTGGAGGGGGTCCAGGCCGATTTCAAAACCAACGTCGACAATACTGAATGGCGCGGCTAACCGGGGCGTTGGTGCGTACCTTGACACAATGCTCCCTGATTGATGCTTTATAAAAATTGATGCAGCGCACTAATTTAAATTTGTTTGTCCTTCATATATAATATAAATGTTATTATATTATGAAATTAAAGCTTGCAAACGTATTAATTATAAATTGTGCAATGCAATATTTTTCTGTTGACAAGGCCTCATTGAGGTGTATATTACCACGTATCTGGTTGAGCGCACCGCCTCAATGCCAGAGAAAATGAGATCAATTAATTAATTATGGAGGATGAACAATGGAACTTAAACAGATGATCGACTTCAACAAGACTGCTCTCGAAGGCATCTTTAACACCATGACCCTGGTATCTGACAGAAATGAGAAGATGGTCGATACGATGCTCGAGCAGGCGGTTTGGATGCCGGAAGAGGTTAAAAAAACCTTGAAGGATTGGATGTCAGCTTATCGTACCGCTTGCACCGATTTTAAAAAAATGTTCGATGAAAGCTACGCCAAGGTCGAAGCCTACTCCGAACAAGTCGATCTGTCGGTCGTCCCTGTCGCTGAAGTGGTCGAAGGTTGATAGGACAAGCGATAATGGTGGATCTGCATTGATAGCAGAAAGTCAAATCAAGCCCCCTCAACGGGGGCTTGCCAAATGTTCACCCCCCTTGGAAGGATTTCCTGAATTTTTGTTATCAAAATCCTATTCTCGCCGAGAAACTTCCGCGACTCTTAATGCATCACCTGTCTTTCCGAAATAGACCTGGAAGCTGAGTCTAAATATTATGGAACCCACCGACACTTTTGTGAGATTTCTTCAATCATGCATATCACCTATCGCCTTAATTTCAGGGGTAGGTCTTATTCTGCTTTCCCTCACCAACCGACTCGCCAGGACAATTGACAAATCCCGGATGATTGTCAGCGAATTAGATCGTGGGCACGTCGCTGGCAAGGATAGGAAGCGTATCGAATTGAGAATTCTGTTCAATAGAAGCAAAATTCTTCGCAACTCCATTGTTTCAATATCGTTCAGTATTTTATCAAGCAGCTTGATTATCCCGATTTTGTTGATAATGAATTTGTTTCATGTGGATCTGAAATTCCTTGGGATACTTTTTTTTCTACTTAGCGCCGCGGGCATCATTCTATCTTCAATCTTTCTGTTCGTAGACGTTCGACTGACGCTAAAAGCGCTTGAGTTCGAGGTCAAAGACCATATTTAGGTAAGGGCTATCCGCATACATGCCAGGGCGTGGTCTGGCGACCGTCAATAGGTCAGCACCATGCCGCCGTCGAAGAGGAGGTCGCCGCCGACCAGATACTTCGCGAAACGGGAGAAGCCGTACACGAAGAGGTTGCCGACCTCGACCGGGCTCATCATCTCCTTGACCCGGGATGTGCCGAGCATGACATCCTGCACCACCGCCTCCTCGCTGATGCCCCGCTTCTGCGCCTGCGCCGGGATCTGGTTGAGGGCCAGGGGCGTCTTGACAAAGCCGGTGCTCACCGTGAAGGAGCGGATATTGCCCTCTCCCTCCGCCGAGATGGACTGGGCCAGTGCCCGGAGCCCGAATTTGGTGATGTTGTAGACCGGCTTTTTCATGGTGCAGATATGGGCGTGGACCGACGCCATGTGTCCAATGACGCCCCGGCCGTCCCGGCTCTTCTTCAGGTGGGGGATGACGAGCTGGGAGAGATAGAAGGGGGCGCGCAGCATCAGGCGCTGCATGAGATCGTATTTCTCCATGGGGAAGTCCTCGACGGTGTCGATGTGCTGAATGCCCGCGATATTGGCCAGATACTTGACCGTACCCACCTCGGCAGCCTTCTCCACCGCGGCAGCGATCTCCTCGTCCTGCAGGAGATCGGTCTGGACGAAATGGACGGCGCCCCCCAGCTCCCGGGCCATTTCGCAGGTCTTTTCTCCTTCCTCGGCGTTGATGTCGAGCCCTACGACCGAAAGCCCGTTGACGGCCGCCGCGATGGCTGTCGCCCGCCCGATGCCGGTGCCGATGCCGGTTACGATACAAACGTTCTCCCGTGTAAAATCCTCATCCTCGAGTACCAGAATCTGCTGCCGTTCAATGATGGGTTCTCTGATGTCCATGGACCGCTCTCCTTCCCGTGTTGTCAAAGGTGTCTGATGCGTGTATGCGCGCTGAATTACCGTTCGAAATACCGCCAAGGATGCAGCAATAAACGCGCCGAGTTTACACTTGCCGTCGATTGAAATTCAAGATAAATATTCCCGGCCAGGATCCCCGCTGCAATGGGCGGCATGCGGTGATGTGCATCGGCGCCGCGCTCTGGCTTGAAAACAGATGCCTGAAGGATGATTGG
This sequence comes from uncultured Desulfococcus sp., assembly GCA_913060435.1. Taxonomy (GTDB): domain Bacteria; phylum Desulfobacterota; class Desulfobacteria; order Desulfobacterales; family Desulfococcaceae; genus Desulfococcus. Next base: position 5,360 of record CAJXSB010000211.1, on the reverse strand, counting down.
ATTGAGTCGATATCTCATTTTGCTGGCACTGCTTTTCAGCCTGGTCTCCTATGCCGTCTCCGGCTTTTGGGTTCTGGACCGCCGGATGCCGCTGTCGGTGCCGGAGCCGAACGGCGGCGCCAGGGGATTTGCGGTCACCGTGACGGCGGACGACGGGAGTCCGCTCCGCACGTTTCCCGACAAGAACGGCATCTGGCGGTATCCGGTGACACCGGGGGCGGTTTCTCCCCGGTACCTCTCGGCGCTTCTCCATTATGAGGATCGGCACTTTTTCCATCACCCGGGCGTCAACCCGTTCTCCCTGATCCGGGCTTTGTGGCAGTACCTCGACGCCGGCCGCCCCCTCTCCGGCGGTTCGACCCTTACCATGCAGGTCGCCCGCATCTTCCATCCCCATCCCCGGACCGTTGCGGGAAAGATCCGGCAGATCTTCCGGGCGCTGCAGCTGGAGGCCCATTTCAGCAAGCAGGAGATCCTGACCCTCTATCTCAATTACGCCCCCTTCGGGGGAACGGTGGAAGGGGTCCAGGCGGCGAGCTATGCCTATCTGGGAAAGGCCGCCGATACCCTCAGCCATGCCGAGGCGGCACTCCTCGCCGTCATGCCCCAGGCCCCAACCCGCCTTCGTCCCGACCGTCATCCCGACCGCGCCGCCGCCGCCCGGGACAAGGTGATCGATCGAATGGTGGCCTTCGGCGTCTGGGACGAGGAAACCGGCGCGGCAGCAAAGATGGAGCGCGTCCTGTCGCGGTTTGTCCCACGCCCCATGGCCGCCCCGCTTCTGGCCAGGCGCCTGAGGTCGCTGGCCCGCGCCGGGCGGCCGGTCCAGACCTTCATCGACCGGGCGATCCAGGGAACGGCGGCGGACCTCGTGGCAGCGGCCATGGCAGCGGCGCCCGAACGCACCTCCGCCGCCGTCCTCGTGGTGGAGAACGAGACCCTGGCGGTCCGGGCCTATGTGGGCTCGGCAGACTTCCTGGACGAAAGCCGGCTGGGCCATGTGGACATGGTCCGGGCCGTCCGTTCGCCCGGGTCGACACTCAAGCCCTTTCTCTACGGCGTGGCCCTGGAGGAGGGGCTGATCCATTCCGAAAGCCTCCTGGTGGACGCGCCCTTCTCCTTCAGCGGATATCGCCCGGAGAATTTCACCCGGCATTTTTCCGGGCCGGTCGGCGCTGCGGAAGCCCTTCGGCGATCCCTCAACATGCCTGCCGTGGATCTACTGGACCGCATCGGTCCTGAATTTTTCGACGCCCGGCTTCGCCAGGGCGGGCTCCGGCTGCACTATCCGCAGGAGGCCCGTCCAAATCTCTCGCTGATCCTGGGAGGTGCCGGCGTCCGCCTCGAAACCCTGGTGGGCGCCTACCGGGCACTGGCATGGGGCGGCCTCGCCGGCCGGGTTCGACTGGCGCAGGGCCAGCCCATGGCCGAGCGCCGCCTGCTCGATGCCGGCGCCGCCGAGATCATTCGTGGGATCCTGGCGGAGGCCCCCCGGCCGGACATGCCCGGCGGACGTCCGGCCCTGGACCGATCCCGTCGGGTGGCGTGGAAGACCGGCACCAGCTATGGATTCCGGGATGCCTGGTGCATCGGCGTGACCGACTGCCATACCGTCGGCGTCTGGGTGGGCCGGCCCGACGGCACACCTTCGCCCGGGCGGCACGGCCGGTACGCCGCCGCACCGCTCCTCTTCCGCATTGTCGACAGCCTTCCGCGGGGGTGCGGCCGCCGCCTGGATCCGTCCGAAAACATCCGCCAAGAAGAGATCTGCTGGCCCCTGGGAACCCGGCCGTCGGGCGATGACGATCCCCTCTGCCATCAGCGGCGGACGGCCTGGGTGCTCAACGGCGTGGTGCCGCCGACGCTGCCGGACCGGACGGCGGACCACTGGGAGCCCAACCCGGTCCGGATCTGGCTCGATCCCGCCACCGGACTGCGGGTTGCCGCCGAGTGTGCCGTCCCGGGCATGGCGGCGGCGGTGGTTGCACGATGGCCGAAGATTGCTGAGCCCTGGCTCGGTCCGCAGCTGCGGCGAAGGTCGGCCATACCGCCCCTTTCGGCGGACTGCAGCGGCATATCCCGTTCGATCCCGGAGAGTGTCCGCATCGTCGGGATGGAACCCGATGCCGTCCTGCGGCCCCCGGGGACGCGAAGACGCCTTCCCGTGATCGCTCTCCAGGCACGGGGCGGCCGGGGCGTCCTTTATTGGCTTCTCGACGGCGAGCTGGTCGCCCGGAGCGGCAGTGGTGAGATTCGTCTGCTTCAGCTTCGGCACACCGGCCGCAGGCACTTGACCGTGATGGATGAAGCCGGAAACTTCGATGCGGTTGCGTTCACCGTCGAAAAGGGATTTGTTCAAAAATAAATCGCTGTTTTGGTGCGTCACCTCCCTGGGATGGTGATCGACATCCGGGAATGGCTATGGTAAGGGAAAAGGCTTTTGCGAAAGGGGGCAACCGGATGAAACCAGCGGTAACGAAGATCGTGGGGCATGCAGACAGCCGCCGGAAGGGCGCGGCGGGCGTGGATCCCAGCCAGGAAAAGGCGCAGCGGCGCCAGTCGGCCATCGGTGTTGCCGGCGGGGCGGGCGCTTTTCTGATCTGGGGGCTGAGTCCGGTCTACTGGAAGCTGTTGAAGGGCGTGCCGGCCCTGGAGATCATCATGCATCGGATTGTCTGGTCCTTTGTTTTCCTGATTCCTTTGGTCCTGCTTTCCGGACAGCGAAACGCGTTTTTGTCCGTTCTGGCCGACCCGAAGCGGATGGGCGTACTGCTGGCGACATCGACCCTCGTCGCCGCCAACTGGTTGATCTACATCTGGGCCGTCAACAGCGGTCATGTGCTTCAGGCGAGCCTCGGATACTACATCAACCCCCTGATCAATGTGCTTCTGGGCACGCTCTTCCTGAAGGAGCGGCTCCGTCGGCTCCAGACCATTGCAGTTCTCCTGGCGACGGCCGGCGTTGTCTACCTGGGCGCCACCTACGGGACGTTCCCGTGGATCTCCATCTGCCTGGCCCTCTCGTTCGGCTGCTACGGCCTGGTCCGAAAGGTCGCCAGGGTCGGCGCGATGGTCGGCCTCGCAGTGGAGACCCTCCTCCTCTCCCTGCCGGCCATCATCTATCTGCTGCATGTCGGGATGGCCGGCAGGGGGGCTTTTCTCCACCACGGCATCGGCATGGATGCGACCCTCATGGGAGCATCCCTGGTCACGGCAGTGCCGCTGCTGCTGTTCACCATCGGCACCCGCCGATTGAACCTATCGACGGTCGGGTTCCTTCAATACATTGCGCCGACCGGCATGTTTCTCCTTGGCGTGCTGGTTTACGGAGAGCCGTTTTCCAGTGTTCAAATCGTCACTTTCTGCCTGATCTGGTGCGCGCTGGCCATATACACCGCCGATGCGGTTTCGATTTATCAGCGAGGCACTCCTGGGTGAGCGGGCTTCCAGGAGAAGCGGCAAGGGATATGGGGCCGTTGACCTGGCGGCGCCGCTGTCGCCGGTCATGCGTCATTCCGGCATCAGCCAGGATACGCCGGTGCCGATGCCGATGAGGGCCAGCGTGATGAGTGCAAGACCGGCAAAGGCCCTCTGGTTTGCCGCCCGGGATACCGCAAGAGTGTAGGTGCCGCTGGTACAGTTGTAGTGAAGGTGCTTGAACAGGTGGAGGAAAAAGGTGGCGATCAGGCCGCCGATCACCACGGCGGCGGCCGTTCCGGGGGCGGGGTAGAGGCGGAAAAAATGAGCGGAAAAGCCCATGGCCTCAACCACGACGGCGGTGAGCAGCACAACCACGCAGCCGCCGGCGATCCCCATGATAATGCTGTAAAACATGATCATCGAGATCAGGATCCAGTGGAGGAGGATCAGCCGCATCCAATCCTCGAGGCGATGGTGGGGTTTGCGGGGCATGCCGGCCTCCTTCCATTCAAGCGCTGCCGCACGCCGGCGCTGCCGGAATGACGGCCAATGAACGACCCTTGCCTGGAAAGAAGCTATGAATCCATGGCGCGGGGCGCAACCCGGCCCTGCACCATTGGCTTCGCCCGAACGGCGTCCTTGCGGTCCTGCAGCACGCACGAAAGTTCACCGGTAATGGTTTCACGGGACTGGAGGCCGATGAAGCGCAGGGACTCGCGGCCGTTGACAAAAACGACCAGTGTGGGAACGCTCCGGATCCCGAGTGCTCGTGCGGTCCGATGGTGCCGGTCGAGATTCACCCGGGCGACCTGCACTTTTCCCTTCACGTCATCCGCCACGCCTTCAATGATCGCCGCCTGGGCTCGACAGGGGGAACACCATGTCACATAATATTCAATGAGCGTGATTCCGTTACGGATAACGTCGGCGTGGTCTTCAATAGAAGTGATGTCCGGAACTTTCATCTGAACCTCCGGGTCCCTGGAGATGGACAGCGTCTATCCCCGGCGGAATATTCAAGGAATGTGCCATGAAAACATTTTGGGGTATACCGGATGGCAGGGGTGGATGTGCTTCGGCAGAATGGGGCGGATACCGGCGCTGCGCGAGGCGGACCCCAGAAGGCGAGTACGCCGGATGACAGCAGGGGAGATGACGTTACGAAAAAAAAGATTGACGTTACAGTAACGTTACTATAACGTAAATAGAGATATTATTCTCATAATAATTCGCCGATGGACGGCGGCAGCAGACAGAAAAATGACAGATGCAGCAGCATGGACTGAGGATCACCGATGACGATAACGGACCCCGAACGACAAGCCGCCCTGGATGCCCGGATTTCCAGCCTGGTCCTGGAATCCATGGCCGACGGCGTCTTCACCCTCAACGAGCGGGGGCGGATTACTTTCTGGAACCCCGCCATGGCAAGGATTTCAGGCTACAGCGCCGAAGAGGCCCTAGGCCGGAGCTGCGGCCTTCTGGGTTTCAGTCACTGCTTCGGGAAAAAGGAACCGACCAGCTTCCGGGATTGCGGGATCTACGAGAAGGGGGCCGTCGACGCCAATGAGTATGTCCTTCGCCACAAAGACGGGCACGATGTTCCGGTGCTCAAGAGCGCCCGGCTGGTCCGGGACGAGGCCGGCCGGACCATCGGTGTCGTTGAGACCGTAACCGATCTGACGGAGCTGCGCACCATGCAGCATCGGGTCGAGGCGGTCTCCCGCCGTCTTGGGGAACTTTTTCATTTCGGCAACATCATCGGCAAGAGCCATGTCATGCGGCAGGTGTTTTCGGCCATTGAAGCCGCCGCCGCCAGCGAGGCCACGGTCCTCGTTGCCGGCGAAAGCGGCACGGGCAAGGAGCTGGTGGCCGGCGCGATTCACTACAACAGCATCCGCGCCCAGATGCCCATGGTCACGGTCAACTGCAGCGCCCTG
>CAJXSB010000210.1 GCA_913060435.1 uncultured Desulfococcus sp. | reverse complement strand
GCGCAACGCAACGGCGGGTGCTGTTTCAAATACCGCCCCTGGAGGAGGCCCGTAGAGGAGGACGGAATGGCGGAAGACGAGATTCTGGTTGTCGGGGGGGCGGGGTATATCGGCTCCCACATGTGCAAATACCTCCGGCGCCGGGGATACCGGCCGATCACCCTCGATAATCTGGTCTGCGGCCATCGCGCAGCGGTGCAGTGGGGGCCGCTGATCGAGGGGGATATCGGCGACAGGGCGGTATTGGACCGGATTTTTACCGGATATGACATCAAGGGGGTGCTTCATTTCGCAGCCTACACCTCCGTGCCTGAATCGGTGGCCGACCCGCTCAAATACTACCGGAACAATGTGGCCAGCACCGTCTGCCTGCTTCAGGCCATGGTCGCCCACGGGGTGAGGCCCCTGATCTTCTCCTCGTCATGCGCCACCTACGGCGATGCCGGCGGGAAGGCGCTGACCGAGACCCATCCCCAGCAGCCGGCCACCCCCTACGGCCGAACCAAATGGATGGTGGAGCAGATGCTGGACGATTTCGGGGCGGCCTACGGCATCCGGGCCGTCTCCCTGCGGTATTTCAACGCCGCCGGCGCCGATCCGGACGGCCGTATTGGGGAGGATCACCGGCCGGAGACCCACCTGATACCGATCATCCTCCAGACCGCGCTGGGTCAGCGGGAGTTCCTGAGCATCTATGGGGAGGACTACCCGACCCGCGACGGCACCTGTGTACGGGACTACATCCATGTGGAGGACCTGGCCCAGGCCCATCATCTGGCCCTGGTGAGGCTTCTTGACGGCGGCGCGGGTGGAAAATACAATCTGGGCAACGGCGACGGCTTCACGGTCCGGGAGGTCCTCGACCGGGCCCGGAAGATTACGGGAGAGACCATTCCCGCCCGGATCGAAGCGCGCCGGCCGGGGGATGTTCCCATGCTGATCGGCGCCTGTGAAAAGGCGATGTCGGAGCTGGGCTGGCGCCCGGAGTTCTGTGACATCGACGCCATCATCCAGACGGCATGGGACTGGCATCGGCGCCACCCCGACGGTTTTGCCGACCGTGACAAAGGGGGCGCCGCAGGGTGATGCAATCCACGCGGGATTCACGCCGCCCATACGCCTACCGGCGGGCCGGCGTTCGGGTAATAACGTTCTGAAAAAGATTTCAAGGAAGGAAAAAAGATGAACCAAAGCAGATTCGGCAAAATCGCTTCGAGAGGGATGATTATCGTGTTGCTGATGGGAGGACTGGTCGGGTGTTCGAGTCTGAAGGGGAGCGGTTCCGGCACTGCGGCGTCCTCGGCCCGGGCGCCCCTCTACTACGACGGGTTCAACGATATCCTCATCCCAGGGGAGCTCAAGCAGGACAAGAAGGCGTCGTCCATTTTTCAGTCCCGGGGGTTTGCAGCGGGCATGATGGTATTCAAGGGGCGGGTAGAGCGGGAGTCGCTGGTGGCCTTTTTCAAGGACAACATGGCCAAAGACAACTGGAAGCTGACCGGCGCGGTATCCGCTGACAAGAGCATCCTGCTCTTTCTGAAAGAGACCCGCTGGTGCGTGATGTCGATTTCCGAGGGCTTCTGGAACTCGGTGGCCGAGATATCGGTGCTGCCGTCGTCACTGGCGGTGGCGGGGACGTCCACGACCTTCGAGACGCTGCCCCTTTCCGACGAAGATGCCTCCACCAACTGATCCCGGATGGATCCTTCCGAGCTGATGATGAAGACAACCATTCATGGGAAAAACATTGTTCTGGGGGTGTGCGGCGGCATCGCCGCCTACAAAAGCGCCGAGCTCCTCCGTCTTCTCACCAAAAACGGCGCGAGTGTCCGGGTGATGATGACCCGAAACGCCGGGGCTTTTGTCGGGCCGGTGACCTTCGAAGCCCTGTCCGGGAAGCCCGCCTGCATCGACCTCTTCGACCGGACGGATCCCGACGCCTCGATCCGTCACATCGAATGGGCCCAGGAGGCCCACGGGGTGGTAATTGCGCCGGCGACGGCCAGCATGGTGGCCAAATACGCCCATGGCCTTGCCGACGACGCCCTGAGCACCTTTCTGCTGGCGGTGACCTGTCCGGTGGTGGTCTGCCCGTCCATGAATACGGACATGTATCTGAGCCCGCCGGTGCAGCGGAATCTCGAGATGCTGAAAGCCGACGGCCATCTGGTGCTCGAACCGGGGGCGGGGGAGCTGGCGTGCGGAACCGTCGGGCCGGGGAGTCTGCCAGAGCCGCCGCTGATCCTGGATCGACTGACATCCCTGCTGACCCGGAAGGATCTCGAGGGCAGGAAGGTCCTGGTGACGGCCGGGCCCACCCGGGAGCCCATCGACCCGGTCCGCTTCATCACCAACCCGTCTTCGGGCAAGATGGGGTATGCGGTGGCCCGGGCCGCCGAGCACCGGGGCGCATCGGTTGTTCTCGTCAGCGGCCCCACCTGTCTGGACGATCCCCCCAATATCCGGATCGTCAGGGTGCGGACCGCCCAGGAGATGGCCCGGGCGGTCTTCGAAGAGATGGGCGACGCCGACGTCATCGTGAAGAGCGCGGCCGTCGGGGACTACCGCGTCCGGGAGACCGCCGCGCACAAGATCAAGAAGACGGCGGATGAGCTGACGTTGAGCCTGGTCAAAAACGACGACATCCTGATGGCGCTCGGAGAACGGAAAACACGGCAGTTTCTGGTCGGCTTTGCCGCGGAGACCCGGGACCTTCAGGAGAACGCCCGGGAAAAGCTCGCACGCAAAAACCTGGATATGATCGTTGGAAACCTGGTGGGGCAGCCCTCCTCCGGATTCGGTACGGATACCAACCGGGTCACCCTCTTCTATCCGGACGGCCAGGCCGAGCCCCTGGAAGAGATGGAGAAAGACGCCGTGGCTCACATCATCCTCGACCGGGTATGCGGGCGGCTGGCATGAGCGTCGGGCGGGATATGCCCCCGGAGGAAGCGTTTTCCGCCTTGCTGGCAGACATCCGCAGCGGGCTGACCTTCATGGCCGACTGCGGGTGCACCGGTTTCGACAGCGCCGCCCCCGCCCAGGCGCCAGGTATTCGGGAGACCCTGGAAACCATCCGGTCGGACCTGGGCGACTGCCGTCGCTGCGGCCTCAGCCGGACGCGCAACCGCATCGTTTTCGGCGCGGGCAGTCCCGGAGCACGACTCGTTTTTGTCGGCGAGGGGCCCGGGTATGAAGAGGACCGTTCGGGGGTGCCCTTCGTCGGCCGGGCCGGGCAGCTTCTGGATCGGATTATCGCGGCCATGAAGCTCACCCGGGAGGCGGTATACATCTGTAATATCGTCAAGTGCCGGCCCCCGAACAACCGGAATCCGCTTCCCGAGGAGATCGAGTCCTGCATCCCCTTCCTGGAGCGGCAGATTGCGGCTCTCGCGCCTGCGGTCATCTGCACCCTCGGCGCCGTGGCCACCCGGGCCCTGCTGGGGACCGACGCTCCCATCTCCCGGCTCAGGGGAAGGTTTCACGACTACCGCGGCACTCCCGTGATGCCGACGTATCATCCGGCGTTTCTGCTCCGGCATCCGGAGAAAAAGCGGGAGACCTGGGGGGACATCCAGAAGATCATGGGGCTGATGGAGAAGAATTCCCTGTTGACATCACAGGGAAAAATGGTTTAAGAATCTATCCTTTTTTATTGCGCCGACAGGTTTTGCTGCGGGCGACGGCATCAGAACCGTTTCCGGCGCGCTGGAGAGGGGATGGCAGGGCGGAGCGTATCTCTCCGCCGCGAAGCCCGGCGGAACGGGCCGCGGAAACCATGCGATGGGCGGAGGGCGACCTCCGCTTGTGCTTTTTTTGCAATGACGACATGAAAGGAGCTCTGGGATATGGGCGGCAAGAAAAAGGAAGTGAAAGAAAAACCCCTGGAAAAAATGACATCCAAGGAACTGCGGGAGCTCGCCATGACCATCGAGGACATCACGGGCGCCCACGGCATGAACAAAGCGGAGCTGGTTTCTCAGATTCGGGGGGCCCGCGGCATCGAGGAGCCGGTCGGAAAAAAATCGAACACCGATGTCCGGGCCCTGAAAAAGCAGATCCAGGAACTGAAGCGCCAGCGGGAAAAAGCTCTGGCCGACGACGACGAGCGGATGGCCGTCATCTACCGCAAGCGAATGACCCGGCTCAAGAAAAAGACCCGCAGAGCGGCGTAGCGAATGCGACCGGACAGCGCAGATATGCGGAAGATCGATCCGGCATCCCTGGCGTTCGATATCGACGGCGTGGTGGCCGACACCATGCGGCTTTTTCTCGACATCGCACGGGAAGACTACGCCATCACCCACATCGCCTATGATGACATCACCCACTATATGCTGGAGGAGTGCCTGGACCTGGAGGCGGACATCATCGGCGAGATCATCGACAAGCTGCTGGACGGCAGCCGGGATGACCGCCTGCGGCCGCTTCGGGGGGCGACCGATGTCCTGACGAAACTGGGACGCGGCTTCGCACCCCTCTGCTTCGTGACCGCGCGGCCGACCCCCGGGCCCATCCAAAGGTGGATGATGAAGACCCTGCCCTTTGAATCCGCCGAGGTCGACATCACCGCGACGGGGTCGTTCGAGGCCAAGGCGGACGTGCTCCAGGGGCAGGGGCGGCGCTTTTTTGTCGAGGACCGGCTGGAGACCTGCTTTCTCCTGGAGGCGGCGGGGATCACACCGATTCTATTCAAACAGCCGTGGAACCGGCAGGATCACCCGTTCATCGAGGTCGACAGCTGGCAGGCGCTGGAAGAGAGGATCGCCTTCTGATGCCATCCGGCCCCTTGAGCGTGCTTATCGAATCCTTCATCCAATGCCTCAGCGTGGAAAAAGGATATTCCGAGCATACCTGCCGGGCGTATCACCACGACCTGAAGGAGTTCATCGACTACCTGGTGATGCCCGGCAGCGGGGAGACGGCCTTGAAGGCGCTCACCCCCAAGGCGATTCGGGGCTACCTCGGCATGCTCCACGGGAAAAACCGGAAAAAGACCATCGCACGGAAGCTCTCGGCCGTGCGGTCTTTTTTTGATTTCCTGATCGATCGGGATATGGCGGACGTCAACCCCGCAGAACGGGTGCAGACGCCCAAGCTGGAGAAGACCATCCCCGGCTGCCTCTCCGTGGACGACGCTTTCCGGCTCCTCGACGCCATCCAGACGGATGACCTGCCGGGCAAGCGGGACCGCGCCATCTTCGAGACGCTTTATTCCGCCGGCGTCCGCGTCTCCGAGCTGGTGGGGATGAACTGGTTCGACGTCGACGCCGACCAGAAGCTGGTTCGGGTATCCGGCAAGGGCGGCAAGGAGCGTCTGGTGCCTGTCGGGCGGAAAAGCCTGGCGGCCGTCGCTGCCTACCGGGAGGCCCTGTGGATGGAAAAGCGCGTGCCCCTGGACCGGGACGGTCCACTGTTCCTCAACCGCTTCGGCGGCCGCCTGACGGCCAGATCCGTCGGACGGATCCTTGAGCGCCGGTCCCGCGAGTGCGGGCTGGCGGCCCCGGTTTCCCCCCACGGACTTCGCCATTCCTATGCCAGCCATCTGCTGGACGCCGGAGTGGATCTGCGAGCGCTCCAGGAGATGCTGGGGCACCGGAACCTGTCGACCACCCAGAGATATACCCATGTCAGCGTCGATGCCCTGATGGCGGCGTATGACAAGGCCCACCCGCGCAAATAAATCGACGGAATGGGCGACCGGAGAAACAGTTTCCGGATGGAAGGAGAGGCTATGCCCGATACGTTTTATGGAACGACGATTCTGGCGGTGCGCCGCTACGACAGGCTTGCCATTGCCGGTGACGGCCAGGTAACCCTGGGGAGCACCGTCGTCAAACATCAGGCCCGAAAGGTCCGGCGGGTCTACAACGACAGGATCATCGTCGGATTTGCCGGCGCTACCGCAGACGCCCTCCACCTTTCCGAGAGCCTCGAAAAAAAACTGGAGCGGTACAACGGCAACCTTACCCGCAGTGCGGTGGAGCTGGCCCGGGACTGGCGGACGGACAAGATCCTGAGGCGCCTGGAGGCCCTGATGATCGCGGCGGACGGCACCCGGACCTTCCTGATCTCGGGCAGCGGGGATGTCATCGAGCCCGACGAAGGCATCGTGGCCATCGGATCCGGCGGTGTCGCCGCACATGCAGCGGCCACTGCGCTGATGTCCCACACCGAAATGGGGGCCCGGGAGATCGTAGCGTCGGCCATGAAGATCGCCGCTTCGGTCTGCGTCTACACCAATACGGTCATCACCATCGAAGAGATCTGAAATATTGGTCGTCAAACGGCATTCGCCCAACGCCCACAAACCCCGCCGGTGCGGGGTGCCGGATGCGCGGGAAGCAGGTATCTATGAGCGATTTAAAACCATCTGAAATTGTCAAGGAACTAGACAAATACATCATCGGCCAGGGCAAGGCCAAGCGATCGGTGGCCATCGCCCTTCGGAACCGGTGGCGAAGGCGTCAGCTCACCCCCGACCTCGGTGAGGAGATCGCACCGAAGAACATCATCCTGATCGGACCGACCGGCGTGGGGAAGACGGAGATTTCCAGGCGGCTCTCCAAACTGACCGACAGTCCGTTCAACAAGGTCGAAGCCTCCAAATTCACCGAGGTCGGGTATGTGGGCCGGGACGTGGAGTCCATGGTCCGTGACCTGGTGGAGCTGACCGTCGGGTCCCTGAAATCAAGGGAGCAGGAGGCGGTGAAGGGGAAGGCCATGGCCGTGGCCGAGGAGCGGATCCTCGATCTCCTTCTTCCCAAGTCCGGGGACCCGGCCCACCCGGGCTCGGATGAGACCGAGGGGAGCACCGTCGAGGTGATCACCACCGAGCGGACCCAGATCTCCTCCACCCGGGAGAAGCTCCGGAAGATGCTGCGGCAGGGCAAGCTCGACGATCGTTTCGTGGACCTGGACGTCACCGAACGGAGCATGCCGATGGTGGAGGTCTTCTCCAATGTCGGCATGGAGGAGATGGGGATCAACTTCAAGGACATGTTCAACAGCATCCTTCCCCGGAATACCAAACGGCGGAAGATCCGGGTGGCCGAGGCCATGGAGCTGTTGGCCCAGGAGGAGGCCCAGAACATGGTGGACATGGACAAGGTGAAGCGGATGGCCGTCGAGAAGGTCGAGCAGGCGGGCATCATTTTCCTCGACGAGATCGACAAGATCGTCGGAAAAGAGGGCGGCCACGGCCCGGATGTCAGCAGGGAAGGGGTCCAGCGGGACCTGCTCCCCCTGGTCGAAGGCTGTACCGTCATGACCAAGTACGGACCGGTGCGGACCGACCATATCCTTTTTATCGCGGCCGGCGCTTTTCACACCATCAAACCGTCGGACCTGATCCCCGAGATGCAGGGCCGCTTTCCCATTCGCGTCGAGCTGGACTCCCTGGACAAGTCGGATTTCGTGAGGATCCTCACCGAACCGAAAAACGCGCTGCTCCTTCAGTACATGGCCCTGCTCCGGACCGAGGGGGTGGCGGTTGTCTTCGAGGACGACGCGGTGGCGGAGATCGCCGCCTACGCGGAGGAGGTCAACGCGGCCACGGAGAACATCGGCGCCCGGCGCCTCCATACGCTCATGGAATCCCTCCTCGAAGACATTCTGTTCGAAGCGCCGGACATGGCCGAGAAGAAGATCGTCATCGACCGCGCCTATGTCGAGGAGAAGCTCGCGCCCATCAAGGGCGACGAGGATTTGAGCCGTTTCATACTATAGGGTGGACATGAACACGAACGTCGCAGACATTCTTATCGAGGCGCTGCCCTACATCCGCCAGTTCAGCGGCATGACCATCGTCATCAAATACGGCGGTC
>CAJXSB010000209.1 GCA_913060435.1 uncultured Desulfococcus sp. | reverse complement strand
GAGGAGCTGATGACCGAGGGATCCATGCTGCTTTCGGGCGTGGACGTAGATATCCGCATCGGCAAGCCCATCGATGTCGGCGGCTATCTCAACCATCGCGCCGTGGCCAGGGACATCAAATGCCCGGGCTACATCAGCTTCGAGGCGTCCATTCCTTCGGCCGGAGTACTCAAAAAAGCGTCCGTCCAGCTCATGGAACGATACATGACGGCGATATACCGGATGACCACCGTCAACCACGACCACCTCCTCGCCTCGATTCTACGCCATATGCCCTTCCGGCGGATCCGGGAGGACGATCTCCGCCGGCGGCTCTTCCTCATCACGCAGCTCAACCTGAAAAATCTGGAAATCTTTTTCCACAACAGCTTTGACACCGACCAGGTGCATCTCCTAACGGATGACAGATATCATAAATTCGCCGACTTTCTGGAAGCGGCCCTCGACACCGGCGCGCTTGCCCGGGACGGGGCTTACCTGGTCAAGGAAAAGGGCGCTTTCAGCACGGCCTTCCATTTTCATCAGATCCGCATCGGCAACCCGGTGGCCGTCATGGCCAATGAAGTGGAGCCCCTCCGGCGGCTTCAACGGAAGATCCGCCGCATCGCATACTGCCCCGGCTTCTGGATCAAACGCTGGACGGCTTCCCTTCTGATCCGCAGGGCCGAGGAACGCTACGACCGGGACTATGAAACCCATTTCATAGCGGGCGAATCAAAGGCCAGGGAAGTGGGGATGCCCTATCTGGTCAAGGGGAAAGGTCGACATATGGGGGTCCTGATGATCCACGGCTACATGTCGGCCCCCATCGAAATGGCCCCCCTTGCCGGCTATCTCGGCCGGCAGGGAATAACGGTATACGTCCCCCGCCTCACCGGCCACGGCACGTCGCCCGAAGACCTGGCCGCATGCACGTTTTCGGACTGGCTCGACGCCGTCGATGCGGGCTATGCGATCATTCGCAGCCGCTGCAGGCATGTTATCGTGGGAGGTTTCTCGACCGGTGCGGCGCTGGCACTTGACCTCGTCTCGCGCAATGACGGCGTCCTGGGGGTATTCGCCGTCTGCCCGCCCCGCAGGCTCCAGGATCCTTCCCTCAAAAAGAGCCTGGCGGTGGATTTCTGGAAGCTGTTGAAGGGCAAGGTGCGAGGCGGTATGGACCGGGAAAAGGAATTCATCGAAAACACCCCGGAAAACCCGCTTACCAGCTATCGTCGCAATCCGGTTTCGGGAATCCGCGAAATCGAACGGCTCATGGAGCGGCTCGACGCCAGGCTGCCCGCCATCCAGACACCGACCCTCGTCGTCCACGCCCACCGGGACCCCGTCGCGCTTCCCGAGGAATCGAAGCGAATTTTCGACCTCATCGGCGCCGACGAGAAGACCTATGTCCTTTTTAATTTCGACCGGCACGGCATTCTGTCCGGCAGCGGCGCCCCCCGTGTCCACCGGGTGATCCGCGATTTCATCCAGGATCTGTGCCCCTGAGATACCGGCCCTGCTTTCCGTCCAAAACGTCCCCCTGCCCTCAGCTCCGCAGGACGATGCCGGACGGCAGGGCTTCGCCGAAAATTACATTGATTTCCTGCGTCTGGATGGGGACGACCTCCACCAGAGGGCGGATCTCCGCTTCGGCAAACCCGCTTCCTTCAAGGACGTCGATGACCCGGCGGGCGGTCTTTTCGTCCACGTCCCGGATCCGATCGCCTGTTTTCCGGGCCATCTGGGCCGCCGCGGAGAGCGCCGGACGCGGTGATTTCCACTCCCGTTTCAGCAGCGCATCAATCCACCGTGAGGCTTCCTCCGGAGGGATAACCCGATCGACGGGGCCGTAAAGCAGCTCCCGCGCCCCCATGCGCGAGAGGGCCCAGAAGAACTGGGGAGTCTCGCGCCGGGCGCCGATCTCCGCGAGAAGCCTGCGGCCCCATTTGACCTTGTCCTTGACCAGGAGCAGCTCCATGTTGGCGACGGCCATCCAGATCTCCAGATACTCCTGGGGGTGCACCCGCACCCGCGACCCCTTTTTCGGGAACATGACCGGCGACAGATCCTGGATGAACTGGCGCTGCTGCCCGGGCTTCAGCCCCCCGGCGACCCGCCGCCACATGATCCACCACTCGGAGCGGACCTGGGGGTTGTTCGCGTAGATCGGTCCGCCCTTGTAGATTTTCCAGAGCTTCTTGACGCGGTGCTCGTCAAAGCCGTCCCCCATGCCCGGCCGCAGGCAGAACCCCACCAGGTTGAGCCATCGGCTTTCGGCGAGGTGGCGCACCCCACGCTGGGAGGACTGTTCCAGGAGGACATCGGCCATCTTTCGGATCAGCGAAAGGGGCCATTGTTCGCGGGGCCGCTCGACAATCGCCGCGACATCCTTGACCAGCCCCTCGAGCGCCCGGGATCCGGCGGGATCTGAGAATGCGCCCTCGATTTTCCGGCAGGCGGCGTCGACGACCGCGTCGTCGAAGATTTCCGCCTCCGGAACTTCGGCGGCGCCGCCGGTGTCCCGAAGCTGAAACCGCAGCTGCCACCGATGGTCGCTCACCCGGGAATGGCACCAGAGGCCCAGGGTGCCGACCTCGGTGTATTCCGCCTCGATCTCGACCGGGATCGACTTCTCCATCCCTTTCTTGCCGAACTGTACGACGGTCTGCAGCGGCGGCAGGGCGGTCAGGGTATCGTCCACCGGCACGATATCTCCCGTGGCGTCCCCCGAACGAAAACTGGAAGAGTACATCTCGAAACGGACCGGTTGATTGGTGAGCACCTCAAAGGAACGGTCCGCCAGGGTAATGCGGCTCCCCTCGTCCAGTCCGCGCTCGACGACGCAGACAGCCTCTTTGCGGTCGGACGTCGTATCCACGCCCATGTAGTAGGCGCGGGCGCTGCCGCTGCCCACCCGGACGCCGCGGCCGATTTTGACCAGCCCGTAGTAGGCCGCCCCCCGCGCCACCGCCACCTCGGGATCCGGATTGGCGAGCACCCTGGGCAGGTCCTCCCCGGAAATGCCGAACCAGTGCCGAAGGGACTCCCGTATCCGCTCCTGCACCACCGGCGCCTTGAGGGATCCGCCGTTGAACAGGACAAGATCCGGCGCCGGCAGGTCCCGGCCGAGCATCCGACGGACATCTTCGGCATGGTGTTCGAGAAACCAGCCAAGATGCCGTGTAATCGCCGGCTCGGGCTCGTAGGGCAGACCGAATTCGGTGATCCCCTTTCGCGCCGGCGCCTGCTTTTCGGCACTGCGACCGACCACGGGAAAAAAACCGTCCAGAACAATCCCCTCGACATCCTCCCGGTGAAGCTCGGTGCTGAGGGTGCCGCCGATGAGCTTCTTTCCCTTCCCCATGAGCGTGATCTTCCGGGATTCCGCGAGGCCGTCCAGAAGGGCCTCCTTGCTCTGCCGGCACTGGTGGCAGAGCATTTTCCATCGGTCCCCCGTAAGGGCGCTTCGGGCCTTTCTGCGAAAGAGTCCGGCCTCGGCATGGCGGGCAAGGGCCAGGTCGATGTTGTCGCCGCCGAGAATCAGATGGTCGCCCACGGCGATTCTTTCAAAGCGCGGGCTCCCCTCCACCTCCCGCAGGGTGATGAGGGTGAAGTCGGTCGTACCGCCGCCGACATCACAGACCAGAATCAGCTCTCCAGGACGGACGTGTTCACTCCAGGAGCTTTCATGCCGGATCAGCCAGCTGTAGAAGGCCGCGAGCGGCTCCTCGAGCAGCGTGACCGGTCCGAAGCCGGCCATGGCCGCCGCTTCGAGAGTCATGTCCCTGGCCACCTCATCGAAGGATGCCGGCACCGTAATGGTGACCACCTGATTTTCGAGGTATCCCTCGACGTCCTCCCCCATGTCATGGTTCCAGGCGTTCCGGATATGCCTCAGGAAATAGGCCGTCGCCGCCACCGGCGAAATTTTGGCCACCTCGTCCCCGGCGCCCCAGGGCAGGATCCGGGCATGGCGGTCCGCCTTGTCGTGGCAGAGCCAGCTCTTGGCCGAGGAGACCAGCCGCGCCGGCACCGTCGCACCGTGGTCCCGGGCAAAGGATCCTGCAAAATTATTGTCCTGCGTCCGCCACGGAATGGTGATCGACGACGCCGAGATGTCATAGGCACCGGGGATATAAATGAAGGAGGGCAGCACCGGCAGCCTCGAGAACTCTCCGGCTCCGGTGAGCTGGGGGATTTGAAAGATCCGCATCCGTGCCGAATTGCGCTCTTCCGCGCCGAGGTCGACGTAGGATACGGCGGAGTTGGTTGTTCCGAGATCAATCCCGATAATATAGCGCTTGTCGTTCAAGTCCAAAAGGGCAAATCTCCTATCATGGTAGACGTAAGGGGTTGACGCCCGCCCCGGCTGTCAGCCCTGGGCGGAACGGCGCAGAAATCCCCACAACACTACTTCCGCCGCAGCGCTTTGTCAAAAAGTAACCGCGGGATCCCTCAACGGAATAATTGTATTGCAATCCATCTCTTTGCTATTATACTATACTTAAGCGTCGCTTTTCCTTTTATTTTCCTGAGATTGCACATATCAGGCCGACGCGGCGCCACCCGGGCGGCATCGACAATCGCCCCAGTCAGGAAATACCCTATCGCTTTGCATCCCCATCCACCAGACACAGGAGGAAATCATGGCGGTTCAAGAAAGCAATACGCTCCGACACCATCTTGCAGCGGTAAAAGCGGGAAACCGGGCTTTTGAAAACGCTTTCCAAGGCGTCGCCAGAATGATCCTGGAAAGCGAGATCAAAAAGGTCGTTGTCAACGGGAAGA
The DNA here is from genome assembly GCA_913060435.1 of uncultured Desulfococcus sp. Taxonomy (GTDB): domain Bacteria; phylum Desulfobacterota; class Desulfobacteria; order Desulfobacterales; family Desulfococcaceae; genus Desulfococcus. Next base: position 3,067 of record CAJXSB010000209.1, on the reverse strand, counting down.
CAACCTACGATTTCGGCATCTTCAGGACCGGCAAGAAGCATGTGATCGGCATGTACGATGAAATCAACAGTTTCGTTTCCTATGTCAAGGACGCTGCCGAAGGCGGCTCCTCCAAGGAGATGGCCTACGTCCTGGTAGGGGAGCCGGGAAACGGGAAAACGTTTCTGGTGGAGTTTCTCTGTGGAAAATACCGCGAGTTCCTCTCCAATCCCAAGAACCGCAAATACACCTTCCGCTTCATCAATATGGACCAGCTGGGGACCTATGGCAGGATCAAGATCATCGAGTCCCAGACCTATGAAGATCCCATGATCATGGGAATGAACCTTTTTGAGGGCCCTGCGGAAAACCGGGAATTCCTCGCCCGGGAGATCGGCTTCTCGGACGAGGAGATTGAAACGCTCTATGAGAACTACCGTCCCATGGGCGCCTGCAGCGGCTACATCTGGAACGACATCCGGAACCACTGCGGCGGCGACCTCGAAAAGGCGCTTGAATTTGTCGAGATCATCCCTGTCCCCCTGATCGAAAGCCTGGGGACGATTACCGGGAAGTACCCGGCCAAGGACAAGATCACCTCTTCGGCGGTGGACCTCCTCGGCGAGGAATCGATCCAGCGCCTCCTCCATATCACCGACACCAACAACCCCTATCGCTTTGATCTCCGCCGGGGGGCGCTGGCGCGGGTGGCGGGCGGCGGCATCCATTTCAGCGACGAGATCTACAAAAACAAGAAGGACCTGGTCCAGGTCTACCTCGGGGTCATCCAGAACCGCAACATCGAAATCGACGGCTACAAGTGGCCTATCGACACCCTCATCGTCGCCACCAGCAACAACTCCGAATTCAACCTCTTTCTGTCGGAGAAGGAGGAGGCGCCCATCGTCGACCGGTGCCGCATCTGCTATGTCTCCCACAACACCAATTACAAGCTCCAGAGCGAACTGACAGCCTATTCCATCGGCAGCGAGGCCCGAACGACCCTGAGCCGCGAGGCCCTCCACCAGGACCCCAACCTCAACTACGCCACCTCGGTGGCCGCCGTGCTGACCCGCCTGCCGCGCTCCGAGAAGCTGACACCTGTGGAAACCATGAAGCTGGCGGCCGGAGAGGTGGCCGGGGAGAAAAGCATCAAGGCCCTCGCCGAGGTCATCGACACCCTCAACCAGGATCCGGATATCATCAAGCGGTTCGGCCAGAAAGGGCTCGGCCAGCGGAACATGGGGCGGGCGCTGCAGCTGCTGATCGAAAGCTCGGAGACCAACGAAGGCCACTGCATGTTCGCCTATGACATCTTCAAGAGCCTCGAGCGCATCGTTCTCGACTATGTTCCGGACGCCAACGACCGGGCCAAATACCTGGAAGACCTCAAGATCGCCAAGGGGCTCTACCGAGAGCGCATCATGACCGAGATGTTCAACGCCTACATGGACGAGCCCATGGCCATCCGAAAGGATGTCATGAACTACGTCAACATGATCATCGGCATCGATGCGGAAAACCTCGGGCCGGACAAGATGTGGAAATACAAGGACCCCCAGTCCAAGGAGCTCAGGGCCCTCAAGATCGATGAACGCTACATCCAGAGCGTGGAAGACCGCCTCGGTCTCAAAACCGACGAGCACCGTGAAAGCTTCAGGACCTCCATCCGGAAGATCTACGGGCAGAAGATCACCGTCGACCCCAATTACGACTTCATGGACAATCTGGAGCTGGTCAAGGCCGTGACCGACGTCCGGCTCAAGTCCGACATTGCCGGCGCGGGCAGCCTCATCGGCGCCCTGGCGAACCGCACCAACGAGGAGAACCAGAAACTCTACGACCGGATGGTCGATACCATGCTGAACAAGCTCGGCTACTGTTTGACCTGCGCTCAGAAGACCATCGAGTATTTCTGCACCCAGGAGGACGACAAATAGACGGAAATACCACTGCCGCCGCCGGCGCCCGGGAAGTTGGGCGGGCGGCCCAGGTACATGCTGCAAAGGCAGGTAAAACATGAAGAAGGAAGAACTCCAAGCATATTATGAACACCTCAAGACAGAGGGGCTCTCGCCGGAGCGGGAGGCGTCGATCCGGCTGGAGCTGTCGGGAGAGCTCTCCCACGAGATGCCGCCCGAAGCCCCGCAGGCGGGGGGCCGGCCTCGATTTGAACCCGGGCCCAACACCGTCTACGAGCACTGCGATCTCTTTGCGCTGCAGGACATGTCGCCGCCCCACGTCAGCTACACGACCTGCCTGAGATCCCTGGACGAGCTCCTCGAGCGTGACAAGCTGCGGGAGAAGGACGGATTCCCGAGGAAGATCCGCGTCGGCCGGCTGGTAAAGCCCGGCAAAGGCGGCAAGGACAAAATCGTGGTCGTGCCGTCCACCGTCGAGGAGAAATTCATTCACGACATCGTCCGCGCCACCGACGAAGAGGAGGGGTCCGGCGGCACTGGAGAGGGAGAAGAGGGGGAGGTCATCGGCGAACAGCCGGTCCGCTCGCCCGAGGGCTCCGGCGCGGGCCCCGGTGAAGGCCAGGGCGGTCCCCACGAGATGGAATCGAGTGCCTACGACCTGGGCCGAATTCTGACCGAGAAGTTTGAACTGCCCAATCTGAAGGACAAAGGCAAAAAGCGGTCCCTGACCCGCTACACCTACGACATGACGGATCGGAACAAAGGGTTCGGCCAGTTCCTGGACAAAAAGGCAACCCTGAAGCAGATCCTCGAGACCAATATCCATCTGGGTAACATCCCGGACGTCTCTGACATCGATCCAACCGGCTTCCTGATCTCACCGAGCGACCGGATTTACCGGATCCTCTCCCGCGAAAAGGACTATGAATCCCAGGCCATGGTTTTTTTTCTCCGGGACTACTCCGGATCCATGACCGGCAAGCCGACCGAACTGGTTGTATCCCAGCACGTGCTGATCTACAGCTGGCTCCTTTACCAGTACGACAAGCAGGTGGAGTCACGCTTCACCCTCCACGACACCGAGGCGACCGAGGGGCAGGATTTCTACACCTACTACAACACCCATGACGCCGGCGGCACCAAGGTGGCCTCGGCCTATCGCATGG
>CAJXSB010000208.1 GCA_913060435.1 uncultured Desulfococcus sp. | reverse complement strand
AAAATTTAACCACAGGCATATGGAGACCCCATGTCCGAATTTCCCCTGCCCGGCTTGACCGATTTTCTGAAAAAAGTCGTGCCCTTCAACACCCTGGATCCGTTGGTGCTGCAGAAGGTGATCCAGACCACTCAGGTGGCCTTCTATCCGGCCGGAGAACTGATCATCCCCATGGGTGAACCCTCCGGCGGATTTCTCTACGTTGTTCAGACCGGCTGCGCCCGGGTCGCCATTCGGGACGAATCCGGCGACAGCATCCTGGTGGACTACAGGGGAGAGGGGGACAGTTTCGGGGCCGTGAGCCTGATCAAAGGCGGCAACGCCATGTTCGATGTCTCCGCCGAAGAGGATCTGATCGCATTTCTGATTCCCAAGGCCACCATCGACATTCTCATGGCCGAGCATGATCCGTTCAGGCGCTTCTTCGGTTTCTCCCTGGCACGCAACTTCAAAGCCGTGCGCCAGTCGGCGGACGACCAGCTGGACCTGCTCACCCGGGACAATCAACTCCAGCTGGACATGTACCTCACCGGGAAGAAGGTCCGCCAGCTGATGTCCACGGACCTGTTGACCTGTCCGCCCCAAACCCCCGTCCGTGAAGCCGCCGGCCGCATGAAACAGCGCGGCGTGGGATCTATCATTATTATCGACGGAGACAACAGCCCACAGGGAATCCTCACCGACGCCGACCTGCGCAGCAAAGTGGTTGCCGAAGGACTGGATCTGAACACGGCCGTCCACCGGGTGATGAGCACTCCCATCTGCACCGTGCAACCCGAGGCCTACGCCTTCGACGCCCTCCTGGATATGAGCCGCTTCGGGGTCAGCCACCTGATCGTCACACACAGCCACCAGGCCGTGGGTATTATCAGCGAACACGATTTTCAGCTGGAAATCGGCAGCTCACCCATCGGCATGATCGCCGACATCTCCGCCGCCAGAAGCGTGGCAGAACTTGTGGGCAAGCGTATCCATATCGACCGCATTCTGCAAATGGCCATGCATCGCAGCGGCGCCGTCAAGCCCATGGTGGACCTCATCTCCGAATTGAACGACCGCGTCCTGCGCCGATTTATGACCATCATCGAAAGCGAGATGGGGACGGAATCCTGGGGCCCGCCGCCTGCCGCTTACAGCTGGTTGGCCATGGGCAGCCAGGGGCGGCGCGAGCAAACCCTTTGTACCGACCAGGACAATGCCCTCATCTATGCCGACGTGCCACCCGACCAGGACCCGGTTGTCAAAGCCTGGTTTCTCGAATTCGCCAGACGGGTGGTGGATGCCATGGAGCGTTACGGGATTCCCAAATGCCAGGCGGGAATCATCGCCAGCAACCCCCAGTGGTGTATGCGCCTCGGTGACTGGCGCACCCGCTTCCGGAACTGGGTGGAAACGCCGACCCCCGAGAGCCTGCGCCTTTCCACCATCTTCTTCGATTTCCGCGGCATATCCAAAAACGCCGCATCCGCCCGCCGCCTGCGCAAGGACCTCACCCAACTGGCTGTCGGGAAAAGGTCGTTCGCCCGCAATCTGGCTAAAATTGCGCTCTTCAACCGTCCGCCACTGGGCTTTTTGCGTCAGTTCGTGGTGGAGTCGTCCGGGACGCACAGCAGCGGTCTCAATCTTAAATTGCGCGGCCTGACCCCCGTGGTCGACGCCGCCAGAGTGCTGGCCCTTGACCTGGGGGAGCCGTCCACCAACACCCTGGAACGTCTGTCCACCGCCTCCCAGCAAAAAATCATCCGGCCTGAACTGCTGGCTGCCATCGACGACGCCTACGACTACATCAACTGGATCCGGATTGACCATCACCTGAAAGCCGGCGCCGCCGGTCGGCCGTTGACCAACCTGGTTGACCCTGTCCGGCTCAACCCCATGGAACGTAAGATACTCAAGGAAAGCTTCACCATCATCGGCCAGCTGCAGGAACTGCTGGGCGCCCGGTACAAGACCTGGCGCGGCAGGGAGGGATAGGGGCATGGGTACTTTATTCATGGCCCGCCTCACCAACCGGCTGGTACGGATTCGTACGCGGAAAAAAACATTGGACCGCCGGGCCAGGGTCAATATGAAAGCACTGGAGCATCTCAACGGCACCGCCCGCGCCTTGAATTTCCAATATACGGTGGTCGATGTGGAAACCACCGGCCTGGATCAAAGGCGCAGCAGAATTGTCAGCATCGGGGCGTTCAAGGTCATCGCCGGGCGTATCCATCTGGGCCGATTCTTCAATCAGCTGGTCAATCCGGGTGGCGATATGCCACCCGAATCGATCACCGTGCACGGCATTGTCCCGTCCATGGTGGCGACGGCCCCGAGGGGCCGTGCGGCGATCGAAACCTTCCTCGATTATCTGGGCAATGACATTCTCGTGGCCCACAACGCCCGCTTTGATCTCGCATTTCTCAACCGCCTCATGCTGGCGCGATACGGTTTCAAGATCCAGAACCTGGCCATCGACACCCTGCCCCTGTGCGAGACCATCCTGCTGCCCAAACTCCTGGGCCCCATGCAGCGGCAGGCCAAGCTTATGGGTCGCGGGGCGTTCAACCCCGCAACGAGGCACCACCCGCGCAGCCTGGAAGCGTATGCCCATCATCTCGGTATCAGAATCCATCGCCGCCACACCGCCGCGGGTGACGCCCTGGCCACCGCAATGATTTTGCAGCGCGGCGTGGACAAGCTGGAACGAAAGGGGCGCGGACGACTCAAGGATCTGATTCGCGTGGCCGGTGTTTAAGACCACGCAAGAAGAAGGAACCCATTCAATTATTTTTCCCAGTCGTAGCGGTTCTTGACCAACTGCAGGCGGATCGAAATCTCGGTGTTACGGATGCCATCGATCTGGTTGATGGCTTCGATGAGGTCGTGCAGCTCATCCTGGGATTTGGCATTGAATTCCACATCGAAATCGGATGCGCCCGCGACATGGGCGATATACCAGACCCGATCGAGTTTCTGAAGGCTTGCTTTCACCTGCGGGTTCTTCTTCGGGTCGGTCTTGATCTTGATGTTGCCTTCCAGCTCAAATCCCAATTTACGCTGATTTACGACGGCAACAACCTGGATGATCTCATCGTCGAGCAATCGCCGCAATCGCTTGCGGATCGCCGTCTCGGACAGATTCAACTGACTGGCGATCTCCGTATTGGGCATTCGGCCGTTTTTCTTCAGCAGTTTGATCATTTCGGCATCGATGTCGTCGACTGGCAAATGGGTCATGATATCTCGAATCCGTTTTATGATTGTTGCCTGCGCTCTTCAGCCATTGGCGATGGATCATCGGGTTGCACTGGCGCACTGAACCCAATCTATCAGAGCACATTGATTAGATCAAGTTCGACAATCGAACCATTTATCACTATTATCGTTATTTTTCGAAATAAATAGATTGACATTCGAATGTATTCACTCTAAATAAGTACGATGCGGATAGTGCTCCGGTGTTTGTATCCTTCACACCGTTTTTTTACTGTCACACCATCGGTACCGTCACACCATCGGGAGTATAAAATGAGACATGTCCGGGTTGCCGCGACGCAAATGCAATGTACGGCCGACAAGGAATCAAACATTGCCAAGGCTGAACGACTGGTTCGCGAGGCGGCGGCCGCAGGCGCGCAGATCATCCTCCTGCAGGAGCTGTTCGAATCGCTCTATTTCTGCCAGGTGGAAAGTCCCGAATACTTCGACCTGGCGACGTCGACAGAGGCGAACAGCGCCGTAAATCATTTCTCAGCGGTTGCCAGGGAGCTCGAGGTCGTTCTGCCCATCAGCTTTTTCGAAAAGCGCAACCAGGCCTGCTTCAATTCCATCGCTGTCATCGATGCGGACGGCTCCGTGATGGGCGTGTACCGCAAGACCCATATCCCGGACGGTCCCGGCTACGAAGAGAAGTATTACTTCAATCCGGGCGATACCGGATTCCGCGTGTGGCAGACCCGCTACGCCCGCATCGGCATCGGCGTCTGCTGGGATCAATGGTTCCCGGAAACGGCCCGCTGCCTGGTTCTCCAGGGTGCCGAAGTCCTTTTATACCCCACGGCCATCGGATCCGAACCCATCAACCCGGACAATGACACCCGTGACCACTGGCGGACCTGCATGCAGGGGCATGCCGGCGCCAACATGGTCCCCGTGGTGGCTTCCAACCGCACCGGTACCGAAACCATCGGCGACGCATCGATCACCTTTTACGGGTCTTCCTTTATCACCGACAACAAGGGCGCGGTGGTTAAGCGGATGGATCGAATCTCGGAAGGGACCATCAGCGCCGCATTCGATTTGAAACAGCTGGCCAACGAGCGCCGGGCATGGGGCCTTTTCAGAGACCGGCGGCCGAGCCATTACGGGGCCATCCTGACCAGCGACGGCATGCCGCGCTGAAGGCCTTTCCAGCTTACGGAGCAGTCGTACAACCAAAATTCCAATCCAGGAGAAGACGATGAAATCCAAAAAAATGCTCTCATTGGTGTCCATGTGTTTGTTCTGCCTGATGGTTGCCGGACCGGCGCTGGCCGAAAAGACCATTACCATAGGATGCCCGCTGCCGCTTACCGGTCCGTATGCCAGCGACGGCGAGCAGATGAAAATGGCCCTTGAGCTGGCCGTGGCGGAGAAGAACGCCGCCGGCGGCGTGCTGGGTCATCAGATCGAGCTCAAGTTCGGAGACGTGGGCGGCCTGGAAGCCGAAAAAATCAAGGCCATCGGCGAGCGCCTGGTGGGGTCGGGGGTCAATGCCATCATCACCGGCTACGACGACGGCGGCGTGGACACGAAGGTGTTCGGCGCCTTCGACATTCCCTATCTGCACGGCAACGCCATGACCCTCTGCACCCGGCCGGTCGCGGAAAACCTGGACAAGTACTGGAATGTCTTCCAGTACACATACAATGACAAGGCCTATGGGATCGATGCCGCCAAGTATCTCTTCGACGCCGGCAAGCAGATGGGCTGGAAGGCGCCCAACAAGAAGATCGCGATCATCAAAGTGGACTATGCCTACAACATCATGCCGGCCGACGAATTCGCCGCCATCACCGAAAAAGAAGGCTACGAAATCGTGGTCAACGAGACGGTGCCCTTCGGCATGGCCGAATGGGGACCGATCCTCTCCAAGATCGAATCCCAGGAACCGGCCTATGTGACCTTCTGGCACCTGGATCCCACCGACGCCGCCCGCTTTATCCAGCAGTTCAGCGATCATTTCGGCGACGACGGCCTGAACGCCCTGGTCTACATGCAGTACACACCGTCCATTCCCGAGTTTCTGCAATTGGCCGGTGACTCCGCCGAAGGGGTGATCTGGGTGGGCGGCGCCTACGGTTTCGGGAAAAAGTTTGAAGATTACAAGAAACGCTGGATGAAGATGTTCAAGACCGAACCGGCCGGCCTGTATGCCGAGGCCACCCGCGATGCCTTCGACATCTGGGCCGCCGCGGTCGAGAAGGCCGGCTGCTACGACTGCTACAAGAAAGTGGCGGACAATATCCGGGCCATTGAATACGACGGCCAGTGCGCCCACTACAAGTTCGATCCCAAGGACCAGTCCGTCTACCAGACCGACGACTATATGCCGTTGGTCTGGTTTCAGATCCAGGATGGCCGCAACGTTAAGATGCGCCCCCCCAGATTCAATGAAGGCAAGGCATATCGCCAGCCGCCATGGATCAAATAACCATGATTCTCGAAACAAAAGGCATTTCAAAGGTATTCGGCAAACTGCAGGCGCTTCTGGATGTCGATCTGCAAGTGGCGCAGGGTGAGATTTTCGGCATTGCCGGCCCCAATGGCGCCGGCAAGTCGACGCTCTTCAACGTTATCGCCGGGACATTTCCACCATCGACCGGAAAAGTCATCTTTGACGGTCGCGACGTCACGGCGTTGAAGTCTCACCAGATCTGCCGGATTGGGCTTGCCCGGACATTCCAGGTTCCCCAGACGTTCCCCTCCCTCTCGGTTTACGATAATATCCGCGTGGGGGTCACCTTCGGCGGGGCGCGGCAGGCAAGGATTGCAGACCGTATCGAGCAGGCCCTGGATTTTCTTGACCTCAACAGCGTCCGCGACCTGGAAGCCAGCAACCTGGATCTTTACACCACCAAACTGGTGATGATGGCTGCCTGCCTTGCCACGGACTGTCGTCTGCTGATGCTGGATGAGCCACTGGCCGGTCTCTCGGTCACGGAGATCAGCGACTTCCTGCGGGTTGTCCGGCACATCAACCAGAACGCCGGGACGACAGTTGTGATCATTGAACACATTCTGGATTCGTTGATCGAAATTTCCGAACGTATCTTGATTCTGGATACCGGTGAGGTGATCTATAACGGTGACCCCGAAGGGATACGGACGGACGCACGCGTCATCGAAGTCTACCTGGGCGATGGCCAAGTCGCCCTCGAGGAGGAGGACCGATGACCCCACCTGCTTCAAGTGACGCCATTCTGGCGATCTCCGGTCTTGACGGGTATTGCGGGGAGCTTCAAATCCTGCGACAGGCCTGCCTGAGCATTGCCAAAGCCGAGGTGGTGGCCCTGTTCGGTCCCAACGGACATGGCAAATCAACACTGCTCAAGGCGATCTGCGGAATCAATCCACCGCGACACGGATCGATTCACTTCGATGGGGTGGACATCACCCGCACCGCCAGCGACAAGATCGTTGAGATGGGCCTGGCCTACATACCCGAAGCCCGCAACATCTTTACGGAGATGACCGTTCTCGAAAACCTGCGGCTCGGTGCCTATAACCGGCGGGCCCGTCCCAAGGTAAACGCCAATCTCGAGCTGGTCTTCTCGCTTTTCCCCCGGCTCGACGAGCGCAAGGATCAGATGGCCGCGACCCTTTCCGGGGGGGAAAGCCGGATGCTGGCCGTGGGGCGCGGTCTGATGAGCGATGCCAAGCTCCTGTTGATCGACGAGCCCTCCATCGGGTTGTCGCCGTTGATGAAAAAGACTGTCTTCGGCGCCATCAACCGCATCAAGCAAACCACGGACATCAGCATCATGGTCGTGGAGCAGGAGGTCGACTACGCGCTGGCCGTGGCGGATCGGATCTTTCTACTGAAAAAAGGCGAGGTTGTCCTGGAGCGCATGGCCGGCGAAATCGGCAAGACCGAGATCGAAAAGGCCTATTTTTAGTCCCCTACGCGAGGATCCGTCAAAGAGAGGTGCACCATAAAAGAGATAATCAACGCGCTTGTTAGCGGAACTATTTCGGGCTCCCTGTACGCCTGCATGGCCTTGGGGCTGACCATCGTCTATGGCGTGACCCATATCTTCAACTTTGGACACGGCATTGTAGCCGTTTCGGGAGGCTATTTCACCTGGCTGTTCATGAGCAAGCTCGGCATGGGGTTGTTTCCCGCCATCGCGGTGTCCATGGTGGTCATGTTTGCCATCGGCCTTGCACTCTATCGCGCTACGTTGAGCCCGCTGTTGAAAAACAAGGACTGGGAATTTTCGGTGATCATTTTCCTGCTGGGCCTGGGCATCCTCTGGGAGAACCTTTTGCTGCAGTTCTTCGGCCCCCGGGTCAAGGACATCCCGCGTTTTCTCGACGGACGCTTCAAGATGGGGTTTGTTCGAATCAACACCCACGAGATCGCCCTGATCGTCATCGTGATTCTTTTTGTGGTCGCCCTCAACTACTTTATCAAAAAAACCTGGTTTGGTCAGGCCATGCGCGCCGTGGCCCAGGACATGGACGGCGCCCGAATCGTAGGCATCGATATAGAGAGAACCTTTGGGCTGGCCTTTGCCCTGGCAACGGCGGTGACCGGATTTTCCGGCGTGCTCCTGGCAACCAAGTACTACATGACGCCGCACATCGGCTGGGACTGGATGGTCAAGGGG
>CAJXSB010000207.1 GCA_913060435.1 uncultured Desulfococcus sp. | reverse complement strand
CGTGGTCCCTCTCCCGGACGAAATAGCCGGTAAGGGTGAGCTCCGGGAAGACGAGCAGATCGATGCCGTCTGCCTTGGCGGATTCTATCTTCTCGATGGTGGCTTCCAGGTTGGCCTGGACATCGAGAAGGGCCGGGTCGGTCTGGTATACACCCACTTTCATGGTTGGTTTCCTTTCATATACAAGCAGGCAGGATAACGGCGGTCAGGCGGCGGCCCGCGCGCCCTCGATGATCGGGCGGATGTCGGTCCACCGTTCTGCAGCCCAGATCTGGTCGGCCAGCTTTCGGGCGGCGTCTTCACCGATCACCGGGCTGGTCAGCCAGAGAAATTTCTCTTCGAGCTCGGCATCCGAAGGCAGCGTGTCCGGGGGCTCCCAAAGGGCCTCGATCCGGCCGGAGCTGTACTGCCGTCCGTCCAGCGTCTCCACGGTCACCTCGGCCGGGGCCTTGGCCGGAAACTCGGCATCAAACTCCGGTGCGGATTCGACGGAGACCCGGTCCAGGAGCGCCAGCAGTTCGGGGTCGTGCAGCCGCGGCGGGAGGACCTGCCTCGGGCCGACCTCGCCGTCGAGGAGGGCTGCCGCCACGGGGAATGCCAGGCTGTACTGGGCCTCCTCGGTATTTGCGGGGTGGCCCATGGGAAGGCGGGCGGCCGCTGCAAAGGTGCGCACCCGGATCCGTTGGATCTCCGTTGGCTTGAGATGCCTCTCCCGGGCGATCTGGAGGGCGCCGGCCACGGCCGGCTGTCCCCAGCGGCAGGCGGCGTAGGGCTTGAAATAGAGTTGGAGGATCTCCCACTGGTCCCCGAGGCTCTCCATCCATGACCGCTCCGGCGTGTCATCGAATAGGGGTTCGATGCCGGTGAAGCCCTTCCGGGCCAGGAGGATAGCGTTCATGGCCACCATGGCCCCCCACCCGATGCTGTCCTTGCCCATGGACGGGGTGTCGATGCCCTTCATCATGGGTGCGATGGGAGCGTGATACTCCGCCGTTCCCATGGCATGCCGCAGGGCTTCGGGTGAAAGCCCCATCAACCGCCCCCCGGCGGCGGCGCCGGCCACGGCGCCCCAGGAGCCGGACGAGTGGTAGGCGGCATAGGTGGCGTGGCGGATCCGGCCGGCGCGGGTGCCGAGTTCATAGCCGATGACCAGGGCGGTCAGGAGATCTTCGCCGGAGGCTCCCGCGGCCTCCGCGGCCGTGAGCACCACCGGCAGCACGCAGGCGCCGGGGTGCCCCTTGGTCATGCGGTAGCCGTCGTCGATGTCGAGTGCGTTGCCGGCAAACCCGTTGGCCAGAACGGCGCCGACGAGGGAGGCCCGGCGGTTCTTGACCAGGATGCTGGCCTGATCGCCCGGATACTGCTCGAGTGCCATTTCGGTCATGATGGCGCCGACGGGGGTCTCCATGCCGGCGATCATGGCGCCAAGGGCGTCGAGGAGGCAGCGGCGGGATTGGTGTCGGACGACCTCCGGCAGGTCCTGCCAGCGGGTCCGGGATGCAAAACGGACGACAAGATCGTTGAAATGATGTGTCATGTATTGGATCCATCCTTCAAAAAAAAACCCGAATCCATGACATGAACCCGGGCGGAAAAGCATTGCATCCGGCGGGGAGCCCCTGGAGCGGACTCCCGGCCGGTGCGGAAAGAGCGGCTAGAGCAGGCCTGCCTCCTTGAGCCAGTTCTGGGCCACGTCCTCGACGGGCTTGTGCTCGCTGTCGACCTGGTAGTTCATCTCGGTCATGGCCGCGGTGTCGAGCTTCCCGGCCAGGGGCAGGAAGATCTCCTCAAGCTCCGGATACTTCTCGGCGGTCTCCTTCGTCACGACCGGCGCCGGATTGTATACCGGGAAGTAGTTCTGATCGTCTTCGAGAACCACAAAGCCCATTCCCTTGATGCGGCCATCGGTGGCAAATCCCATGGCCACGTCCACCTGGCCGTCCTGAAGGGCCTTGTAGAGGAGGCCGGGGGTCATCTTCTTGATGTTTTTGCGGCCGAACTGGAAGTCGTATTTTTTCTGGAGCGGCTTGTAGCCGTCGGGACGGGCGTAGAACTCCTCGTTGGTCCCGAATTTGATCTCATCCTTGTGGGCCTTGACATAGGCGGAGAGGTCCGAGAGGGTCTTGATCCCCTTCTTTTCGGCGTCGTCCGTTCGCATCATCAGGCAGTAGGTGTTGTTGAACGGCATCTTGGGGAGCCAGACGAGGCCGTTCCGCTCCAGGTCCGCTTTCTTCACGAAATCGTAGCATTCCTGGGGATCGGTGATGACCTCTTTCTCCTTGAGCATGGTGACCAGCGCCGTTCCCGTATACTCCATGTAGACGTCGATCTGGCCGTTCTCCAGCGCCTTTCTGGCCACCAGGGTACCGCCGAGGCCGGTCTTGTCCTTGGTCTCGAAGCCGTGCTTCTCCAGGAGCTCGATCATGATCTGGCCGAGGATCCGCTGCTCGGTGAAGTTCTTGGAGCCGACGACCATCTCCTTATCCTCGGCATATCCCAGGCCCGCCAGGGTGAAGAACGCGATCATCAGCGCCGCAATGATAGTTTTCGTCATTTTCTTCATGTGTGCCACTCTCCTTTGTTTGTTCTGCTGTTGTTCAAGGTTGCCGGTACATATCCATTCAGGATCCATTCGGGATCCGCTCGGGAATTCCGCTATCGATCGTAGACCAGGCCGTCGCTGACGATCCAGCCCTCCATCTTCCCGATGAACCAGTTCATAAAGATGGCCAGGGCCGCCGTGGGAACCGCGCCGGCCAGCATATAGCCTGCATCGACCATGGCAATGCCGCTGAAGATCAGATCGCCCAGGCCGCCGCCGCCCACCAGGAAGCTCATGGCCGCCGTGCCGACGTTGATGACCGTGGAGGTCCGGATGCCGGTGAGGATAATGTACATGGCATTGGGCAGCTCCACCCGGAAAAGCAGCTGGGCGGGCCGCATCCCCATCCCACGGCCGGCGTCCAGGATGACCGGGTTGATGCCGGCGAGGCCGGCGACGGAGTTGCGGATGATGGGCAGCAGGCCATAGACCACCAGCGCGAAGATGGCGGTTTTTTTGCCGATACCCAGGTAGGTCATGGCAATGGCGATGACTGCCAGTGAGGGAACCGTCTGGCAGATGCCGAGGATGTTGAGAATCCAGTCCCGGTACTTCCGCATGAACCCCCGGGTGAGCAGGATGCCCATGGGGACGCCGATGGAGATGGAGATGGCGCTGGAGATGAGCACCAGCTGGACATGCTCCACGAAAAGGATCCAGATCTCCTCGGGGTTGTCCATGGTGAACTGGAGGAAGCCGAGTCGCTCGGAGTAGATTCCCGCCATGAAGGTGAGCAGCATCGCCACCATCATCCAGAAGCGCCCGGTTCGGCTGGTGGTTTGCTCTCTTTTCATAGGATCCTCCCCCCGGTGGTGATCTTGCCCCAGTGGCCGCCGTGTTCGTCATAGGTTTCACCGACCACGGAGACGAGGGTTTTCGAATTGAGGACGCCCTGCAGAATCCCGTCGTCGTCCACCGCCACAACGATCCCGATGTCGTAGGTCAGCATCTTGCTGAGGGCGTCCTTGAGGTTCTGGCTGGGCCGGACCGTGACGCTCATGGGCCTTGCCACATCTCCCACGACGCCTTTGTGGCCCCGGAGCATGTCGACATTGACATAGCCCACAAGGCGGCTGCCGGGGGCCGTCACCAGGAGGTAGTGGAGGTCCTTCTCGATCATCCGCTCGAGGATCTTCTCGCTGGCGTCCTCGGTGCTGCAGCGGACCGGGTTTTTCATCATGGCATCCGAGACCTTGAGGAGGTCGAGCCGCTTGAGGGCCCGGTCCGCCCCGACGAAGTCCTTTACGAACTGGTTCTTGGGCTGGGTCAGGAGCTCCTCCGGCGTGGCGTACTGGATGAGGTTTCCGGCGTCGAGCAGGGCGATGCGGTCGCCCATCTTGACGGCTTCGTGGATGTCGTGGGTCACGAAGACGATGGTCTTCTTGAGCTTCTCCTGGATCTTGAGGAATTCGTCCTGGAGCACCTCCCGGTTGATGGGGTCGATGGCGCCGAATGGCTCGTCCATCAGCATGACCGGGGGATTTGCGGCCATGGCGCGGGCCACGCCGATGCGCTGGGCCTGGCCCCCGGAAAGCTCCCGCGGGTAGCGTTCGCGGTAGATGGCCGGGTCCATGTTGATCATGGTGAGCAGCTCGTCGACCCGCTCGCTCATGCGCTTTTTGTCCCACCCCAGGAGTTTGGGGACGACGGTGATGTTTTCGAAGACGGTCATGTGGGGGAAGAGCCCGATCTGCTGGATGGCATAGCCGATGCTCCGCCGGAGCTCGATGACGTCCATGGGGGTGAGGTCCTTGCCGTTGATCTTGATGGTCCCCGAGGTGATGGGCTCGAGCCGGTTGATCATGCGCATCAGCGTGGTCTTGCCGCATCCGGACGAGCCGATGAGGATGCAGATCTCGCCTTTATTGACATGGAGGCTGACGCTGTCGACAGCAGGGATGGTGCTTCCGGGATAGATTTTTGTCAGGCGTTCGAGTTCGATCATGGCTATGTCCTCAATCCTTTGCTGACCAGGCGGTTTTCGATCCATCCAAAGACGTAATCGGTGATGATGGCCATGACGGCGACGCAGAGGGCGCCGGCGTTGATCATGGCGTCGTAGGTCTGGTTGATCCCCATGAAGATGTAGTGCCCCAGGCCGCCGGCGCCGATGTAGGCGGCGATGGCGCCGATGCCGATGGACATGACCACGGCGACCCGGACCCCTGCGAAGATGACGCTGAGGGCCATGGGGACCTGGACCTTGAAGAGCACCTGGGCCCGGGTCATCCCCATGCCGGTGCCCGCGTCGATGATGCTGGGCTCTACGTTCTTGATGGCGGCATAGGTATTGCGGATGATGGGAAGCTGGGAATAGAGCACCAGGGCGACGATGGCCGGCACGGTTCCGATGCCGTAGCCGAAGACGGAAAGGATCGGGATCATGATGCCGAAAAGCGCGATCGAGGGGATCGTCATAATGATGCCGGCGATGTAGAGGACGATCTCGGCGGCCTGGCGGTTGAAGGTGATCCAGATGCCGATGGGGACGCCGGTGAAAATGGCGATGGTGACGGCGACCGCCACCACCCAGGCGTGCTCCCACGCCAGTTTCAGGGTTTCCGGACCCTGATTGATTAAGAACTGCCATGTTTCCATAGGGCTCCTCCTAGGCTGAGGGTGAACGGGGGCCTGCCGTGGGCATCGGTGGGGCGGCGGGGCGTCATCGCATGCTGCAAAGCGTCCCGGGAAGGCCGGCGCCCGCAACGGGGCGCCGGCCTTCCGACATATACCTTTTAATCTTACCTTCAGGGCAGCAATATGTCAAATTTCTCTCGAATCGCCTGGTCGACATCCTCCGGGATGCGGGATGCCGGGGCCGCCGCGAGGATCTTCCGGGCGATGCTCCGGCCGCGCTCGCGGGCGTCGATGCCGCCGTCCTTCTTCCAGTTCTCGCGGATCTTCCGGTCGGTAACGCCGTTGCCGGTGAAATAGGTGCTGCGCATGTGCTTCAGGGTGTGGGGGGAGATCATGAAGTTGCCGCCCGGGCCCACCTGGTCGATCACCTCCAGGGCCAGCTGCTCCTCATCGACCGGGATGCCAGCCAGCACCTTCATGGCCATGCCGATGATCTCGTCGTCAATGACGAACTGCTCGTAGGCCACGGCCATCATCGACTCGAGCATGCCCGCCGAATGGTGGACATAGTTGGAGCCGCCCATGGCCGCCAGGAGGATGGTCATCGCCTTTTCCCAGCCGGCCTGGCAGTCGGGGACTTTGGCGTCGGAGAGTCCGGCGGAGTTGTAGTTGGGGACCTCGATGTGGGCCGCCATCTGATGGATGGCTGCATTCATCATGCCGCATTCGACGCCGCCGCCGAGGTACCCCATGGTGTTCATGTTGGCCATGCCCGGGATGCCGCCGTAAAGCAGGGGGGCGCCCGGCTGGGTCAGCTGGCAAATGGTGATGCCCGCCAGCTGCTCCGCATGGATCTGGGTCAGGGTGGCCGCCATGGTGATCGGAGAGGTGGAGCCGGCCATGGGGGCGCAGGAGAGGGCCACCGGGATCATGTTGCGGTTGCATTCCTGCATGATGCGCGTCGACTGGGTGCAGAGCTTGAGGGGTGAAATGGCGAAGGAGGTGATCACCGATATAAAGGGCTTTGCCTTGAGCGCGTCCATGCCGCCGGCGATCATGGCGGCCATCTCCATGACCCGGTGGAGGCCTTCCTCGTTGTTGACCCCCGACATGAAGTGCTTGGTGGTGGCCTTCAGGCCGGCATAGTACATGTTGACGTCATAGGCCTCCTCCGGGATATCCGTGGGGATGCAGGAGCGGACGAAGAAATGGATGTTGTCGAGGGCGTCGACCAGGCGTCCGACCTGGTAGATGTCGTTCAGAACGGTCGAGCGCGCTTCGCCTGTCTCAAGGTCGAGGATCCGCACCGCTGCGCCCCCGGTGCCCAGATGGACCTTGTCCTCGGTAAGATCAAGATCGTTGTTGCCGTCCCGGCTGTGGAGCACCACCCGCGACGGCGCTGTCCGGGCCATCCGGGTCACCAGGTCCCTCGGAAAAAAAATGCGGCTGCGCTCCCGGTCGACCGTGGCGCCGGCCTCCTCGAGCATGGCCAAGGTATCGTCGAGGCCGGACTCATAGGTGAAGCCGGTCTGTTCCAGGATGCGGAGAGCCGCGTTGTGGATGGTCTCGATATCCTGCTGGGAAAGGGGTTTGTAGATGCCTCCAGGAAGGCCTTTGAGGTTCATTTCGGTTGCTCCTTGACGAAGGGTTGTGAAGTGCTGGTACGGGCTTTGGGTTTCCACTTCTGACCGGGAAAGCCGGTGCTTTGGGACTGCAGCTGGGGCGCTGCCCTGCCGACGGATCCATTCATTGGCTTCGGCCGTTTGCTTCTGTCGATTTTGACAGAATTTGTTGCAGCCAAGAGTAAAAAACCGCCTTTTTGTTGAACAAAATCTTTTTCATGTGAAAGAAAAAATGTCAAGAAGAAATTTTAGAGCCATTTACAAGGCTGATGATGATTTTGCCTGCCAACACCGCGGTGAGGCTTGAAAAAAAAGTTCGGAAACGGTATATTTATATATTTGATGCATTGATTTACTTCATTTCAGAGGAAGCAATGGCCAACCTGCACGACCATCCGATCCTGAACAGCATCGCACGAAACCGTCGGTCCCTGACACCGAAAGGGCGGATCATCGGCGACTACATCCTCAAGAACCACAACCGGGCCGTATTTATGACCGCCCGGGAGCTGGCCCGGGCGTGCGGGGTCAGCGAGGCGACCATCGTTCGGTTTGCGACCCGGATCGGGTTTTCCGGATACAGCGAATTCCAGCAGTCCCTCCGATCCCTTGCGGAGATGACCATGATGCACGCTTCGGATCTGAAACGGAAGGATGCACCCGATGCAGACCGTTTCCGACGGGAAATCCAGAACGAGATTGACAACCTTCGCGTTCTGGTGGAATCTGTTGATCCGAGCGCAGTAGCAGCGCTGGCGGCGGCCATGCATCAGGCCGATGCCGTTTACGTGGTGGGCTCGCGCTTCTATCTTACGGCCGCCAACTATCTGGGATGGGCGATGACCAAAATACGCCCGAACGTCCGCATCCTCAAGGGGAGCGACTCGACCAGCCTCGACTATCTCACGGTCGCACCGAAGGGGAGCCTGGTGGTCATGGTCGCGGCCTCCCGGTACCCCAATGAGATGATCCGCCTGGCCAAGCACGTCCGCCGCCTCGGCCACGCCCTTGCGGTGGTGTCGGACAGCCCGGGTTGTCCGCTCAATGCCTTCGCACACC
>CAJXSB010000206.1 GCA_913060435.1 uncultured Desulfococcus sp. | reverse complement strand
ACCCCGCTTCCATATCCTTCATCTCACTCCCCAGCAATATGTTTCCATGCAGCGATCAATGCGCCCCACCCGCCACCAGGATGGGGGATCCACAACGCCAGCCTGACGGACTCTACCCCAAACCCCCCTTCCCGTCAATTACCCGCACCGCAGCCGGCGTCTTTTTACTCAACTCAAGAGTCGTTCATGCGATGGATATGAGGTGTTCTCCGGCTGATGAAACTCGAAAGTTGCGTTTTTACTTTTTTTTCGGAGCTTTTTTTTGCGATGCATCCCGTCATCCCAGACCTTTTTATTGACAGATATCATTAAAAGGGATTAATAAATACCCTTTGAGCAGCGGGCGGCGCGCCACCGCCCCTGCCCGGCGGCAGGTCGATAGACATGGCCGGTCGCACAGGACGGCCCTTGACAATCCAACACCGGCTGAGCCGACAATTTCCGCTCGCCTGAAACGGCATGCTTCGGAGACACGGAAGCGAACAGACGCCCGAACCAATGATACAGCCGGGTTATCGGTCAGGACGGAGAACCGTGGCCCACAACAAATAAACGAGAGGTAATTGAACATGAAATCAGGAAGTAATTTGGAGAAGGTACTGAGAGCCGGAGACTTTGCGTTTACAGGCGAACTCGGACCCCCGCGCGGCGCCAATGTCGAAGAGGTGAGAAAAAAAGCGCGCTTCTTGAAGGGGATGGTCGATTCCGTCAACATCACGGACAATCAGACGGCCATGGTCCGGATGTCCTCCTGGGCGGCGTCCCTGATCTCCATTGACGAAGGCCTGGAACCCAATTACCAGATGGTCTGCCGAGACCGGAACCGCCTCGCCATGCAGGCGGACGTCCTCGGCGCCTCGGCCCACGGCATCCGCAACCTGCTCTGCCTTTCGGGGGACCACCAGCAGTTCGGCGACCATCCCCACGCCAAGGGGGTCTTCGACATCGACTCGACCCAGCTGATTTCAACCATCCGGAAGATGCGCGACGAATCCAAATTCATGAGCGGCCAGAAAATCGACACCGCCCCCAAAATCTTCATCGGCGCCGCTGCAAACCCCTTTGCCGAGCCGTTCGAGTGGCGGGTGCACCGCCTGGCCAAAAAGATCGAGGCCGGCGCCGACTTCATCCAGACCCAGTGCATCTACAACATGAAAAAGATGCGGGAATGGGTCAAGATGGCCAACGACATGGGCCTCACGGAGAAGGTCTACATCCTTGCCGGCGTCACCCCCATGAAGAGCCTCGGTATGGCCCGATACATGAAAAACAACGTGCCGGGCATGGACGTTCCCGACGAGGTCATCAACCGTCTCAAGGGCTGCAAGAAGGGAACCCATGCCAAAGAAGGCATCAAAATGGCCTGCGAACAGATCGAGGAGTTCAAGGAGATGAAGGGCATCGCCGGCGTCCACCTGATGGCCATCGAGTGGGAGCACAAGGTTCCCGAGATCGCCGAGATGGCGGGAGTCCTCCCCAGGCCGACCTTCGACGACGATACCCCGGACGACAAAACGGACGACACCCCGGCGGAATAGCCCCTTCGGGATTCGCCCCCCATCCAGCGCGATTCCGACGCCGCCTCAGCGGGCCGGCTGGCGCCACATGCGGCAGCCGGTCCGCTTTTTTCGATCTCCGGAGGTCACTCGGATAAACGCCTCCTCCATTGCCTTTCGCAGCTGCTTGATCTCCCCGACGGTCCGCTCAAACGACCGGCGCATCCCCGCCGGCCATCCCCGCAGAATCGCCGCCTGCGGCGGACAGAGATACCAGCTGCATATCCACGGCCGCAACTCCCGCGGCAGACGGCAGCCCCTCTCCCCCGCATATCGGCAGACCGCTCCCCAGTCCCCGAGGGGCTGCGCCGCCGGCACCGTCATCCGGTTCAGGTGGAGCACCAGAAGATCTGCGGTGTCGAACCAGATCTTGGCCGCCAGGCAGCAGGGTTCCGGGCAGTGGAGGCAGGTGCGCCGGCAAAGCGCGTCGAGCTGGGGCGCCAGCGACGCCAACCGCACCCGAACCGCCCGTGCGGCATCCGCCGCCGGCGCCAGGGCCGGTCCATATCGCGCCACGAGCCGGAGGATGCTTTCGTTGACCTCCGCCCATGCCTCCGGATCCGCCCACGGAGGCCCGCAGGGGGGACCAGGTGCCGCCGCACCGCTTCCCGACCGGGTCTTCAGCACCGTCCCTTCCGGTCCAGGCTTCGATACTGGATCGCCTCGGAGAGGTGGTCGATCCGCATGCTCTCGGCACCAGCCAGGTCCGCGATGGTTCGGCCGATCTTGAGGATGCGATGATATGCCCGGGCCGACAGCCCCAGCCGGTTCACGGCGGCTTCGAGGAGGGCTGCGGCATCCCCGTCGAGGGCGCAGCACCGGCGCAGGTGGCGGCTGCCCATCTGGGCGTTGCAGTGAACGCCGGAGCGACGGAACCGCAGCGTTTGGACCTCGCGCGCCGCGGAAACCCGCGCCCGGATGGCGGCGGAGGACTCCCCCCCCTTGCCGCCGGCAAGATCCTGGTAGGGCACGGCCGGCACCTCGACATGGATGTCGATCCGGTCCAGGAGCGGGCCGGAGATCCGGGAGAGATAGCGGTCGATCTGGGTCGGGGAGCACCGGCACTCATGGGCGGCGTCCCCATGGTACCCGCATGGACAGGGGTTCATGGCGGAGATGAGCATGAAGCTGGCGGGATAGGTCAGGGTGGCATTGACCCGGGAGATGGTGACCGAAAGATCCTCCAGGGGCTGCCTCAGCACCTCCAGCACGTTCTTCTTGAACTCCGGCAGCTCATCGAGAAACAGCACGCCGTTGTGGGCGAGGCTGACCTCGCCCGGGCGCGGTATGCGGCCGCCGCCGATCAGGCCTGCGTTGGAGATCGTATGGTGGGGCGACCGGAAGGGCCGGTGCGTCACCAGGGCCTGGCCGCGTTCCAGGCCGCCTGCGACGCTGTAGATCCGCGTCGTCTCGAGGGACTCCTCGAAGGTCATGGGCGGCAGGATGGACGGGATCCTTCGGGCCAGCATGGTTTTGCCGGAACCGGGCGGTCCGATCATGAGGAGGTTGTGGGCCCCGGCCGCCGCCACCTCGAGGGCGCGCTTCACATGCTCCTGGCCCATGACGTCGGCAAAATCGTCCGCGTAGTCCGGCGAAGGGGATGGGAACTCCCCCGGCCCGGCCTTGGCCGGAGAAATGTTTCCCAGCCCCCGGTAGAAATCGACGACCTGGGCAAGGTGGGTGACGGGCAGCACCGATATGTTCTGGACCACGGCGGCCTCCCGGCTGTTCTCCCGGGGCACCATGATGCCCGCATACCCGGAACGCTTGGCCGTCAGCGCCGCCGGAAGCGCCCCCCGCACCGGCTTGATCCGGCCGTCAAGGGAGAGCTCTCCCAGCATCACGTAGCCGGACAACAGATCTCCGGGGACGATATTGAGGGCGGCCAGAATCCCCATGGCAATGGGAAGGTCCAGGCCCGTCCCCTCCTTTCTGACGTCGGCGGGTGCCAGATTGATGGTGATCCGGTCATCGGGAAACGGATACCCCGAGTTCTGGATGGCCGCCTTGACCCGCTCCTTGCTCTCCTTCACCGCAGCCTCGGGCAGGCCCACCGTCGTAAAGGACGGAAGACCGGCCGAAATATCCACCTCCACGTCCACCACATAGGCATCGATGCCGATCACCGCACCGCTCGACACTTTTGCAAGCACACCCGTCTCCTTTTCCCATCCGGCATTCAGCCTGTTTTTTAAATCATAACAAAGCGCTGGATGGAGCACAACGGTTTTATCCGCACCGGGGCGGCCCAAGATTTTCCGGATTTTATCGCCAAATGCTTGAACATCAGGCAAAAAATGTTTACAAATAACAATGTCGCTGCCGAAGATGTAGAGTTTTTCGGCGGCGGTCGAGGGTGGCCGCCCATCGGCGCAGCCTGGATGCATCCCCCGCCGAATGCCGCCCGGGGGGAGCCACATGGAACGCCCCAACAGGAAGGTATTGAAAACGCCATGCAAATCCACCAGCAGACCCTGGCCAGGGAGGTTTCCTGCGCCGGCCTGGGCGTTCACTCGGGAAAGTCCGTCCAGCTGACCGTCAAACCCGCCCCGGTCAACCACGGCATTCAGTTCATCCGCTCCGATCTGCCGGGCCGTCCCCGGATACCCGCCCACTTCAACCAGGTTGTCGACACCAGCCTCGCGACGGTTATCGGCGCAGAGGGCGCCATCGTATCAACCATCGAACATCTAATGGCCGCCTTTGCCGGGCTCGGCATCGACAATGCATTGGTGGAAATCGATGCCTACGAGGTCCCCATCATGGACGGCAGCGCAGCCCCGTTCACCCGGATGCTCCGTTCCGGGGGGACCGCAGCGCAGCCGGGCCCCAAATGCTATTTCATCATCAAAGAGCCGATATCCATCGAAGCCTCCGGAAAATCCGTCACCATCTATCCTGCCGCCGCCTACAGAATCACCTGTACCATCGATTTCCAGCATCCCCTGATCCAGCGGCAGACCTACGCCCTCGACGTCACCCCCGATGGCTTCGAAAAGGAGATCAGCGCCGCCCGGACGTTTGGTTTTCTCCATGAAGTTGAGTATATGAAGCGCTACGGCCTCGCCAGGGGGGGCTCCTTGGACAACGCGGTGGTCATCAGCGAAGAAGGCGTGATCAATGAAAGCGGTCTCCGGTACCCGGATGAATTCGTCCGCCATAAGGTCCTCGACTGCCTCGGTGACTTCTCCCTGCTGGGCATGTCCATACTGGGCCACATCGTGACCCACCGCTCCGGACATGCCTTCAACCATGCATTCCTGAAAGCCTTTTTCCGCCAGAAGCAGTCGTGGGAAACCCTGACCGTCAACACCAGCGAGGATCTCTCGCCCCTCCGGGAAAACAGCACCCTTCGGAGATCGTCGCTCTGACGTCATGGCGCCTTCGACACTCCGGAAGATCGGCGCCAGCCTGATGCTGACCCTACTGCTTCAGCTGTCCCCGACAACCGCCCGCGGTGCCAGCATCGCCAACATTTCCGTGACCAACAGCCGGGATCACCTGCTTCTCTACCTGAGAGTCAAGGACGCGTTTACCCGTCCGGTCCACAAAGCCGTTTCCAGCGGCGTCGCCACCACCTTCTCGTTTCGCGTCATCCTCGAAGAAGTGCGCCAGTTCTGGGCCAACCGGACCCTCACCGAGATGACGCTCACGCACACCATCAAGTACAACAACCTGAAAAAGGAGTTTACCGTACAGCGCTCCTGGGAGGCGGAGACGCCCCTGCCCCTCCGGACGGCCGATGAGGCTCAGGAACGGATGTCCCGTATCGACGGGCTCAGGGTCATCCGCCTCGACCGCCTGGAAAAAGGAAGGAGGTACCGCATCCGGGCCAAGGCCAGGCTCAGCGAAATGACGCTTCCGTTTTATCTCCGCTACATCCGGGTGATGGCGTCCATGTGGGAGTTCGAGACCGACTGGCACACCGTCGATTTTGTATACTGAAAGTCCGCCGATCCGTGAGGTCCTGCGGTCGACCTCGCCCACGGCAGTCCATCCACCCCAGCCGCTGTTTTCGATCATGCCATGCGAAAAAACCGAATGACCCGACGCACCACATTTCTGACGGAGGAGGACCGGCGGCGGCGCCGGCGCGAAATGCTCCTCATCCCGTTGATTCTCCTCATCGTGGTCGTGCTGACCTATGTGGAGAACCGCCTTTTCTACGCGGCCTCGGACTTCCCGATCTCCAACACCATCCTGATGTTCATCCTCATCAACATCAACCTGCTGCTCCTGCTGCTCCTCATCTTCCTCGTCTTCAGGAACCTCGTCAAACTCCTCTACGACCGGAAGCGCAAGGTCATGGGCGCCAACCTGCGGACCCGCCTGGTCGTCGCTTTCATCGGCCTGACCCTGCTGCCGACAATGGTTCTTTTTTTCTTCTCCATCCATTTCATCACCACCAGCATCGAGTTCTGGTTCAACGTCCCCATCGAGCAGGCCCTGGACAATTCCCTCAAGGTCG
This sequence comes from uncultured Desulfococcus sp., assembly GCA_913060435.1. GTDB lineage: Bacteria > Desulfobacterota > Desulfobacteria > Desulfobacterales > Desulfococcaceae > Desulfococcus. The sequence continues at coordinate 1,904 of CAJXSB010000206.1, read as the reverse complement.
GCCGGCAACTCTACCGTCATATCGAGGAGAACAACCGCTTTTTCCTGAAGCGGATCGTCTACCAGGTCGACAACCGGGACTACCTTGCCAAAGACCGGCAGGATGCACTGGACAATTATATCCAGATCGTCCAGCGGGAATTCAATCTCGAAGCCGTTGAGATCTATGACGCCGATGGGCGGCGGCTCTCCCTGGCCGTGGCCGACGCCTTCCTCTCGCCGCCGCCGGCCCTTTCGGAGAAGGAATTCACGCAGTACCTGGGCAGCGCCCCCATCCGGGCCGTCTCAGAGGAGGTCCCCGCCGGCGAACTGAGCCGGATGATCGGCACAATACCCCTGGACGCCCAGCCCGGCAGGCCCGAGGGGTTCATTATCCTTTCGACGCTGATTCCGCCAAACCTCGCGGAAAACCTGGCATCCATATCCCGGGGGTATGAAGAGTACCAGCAGATCAAACTGCTGAAGCAGCCGATCCGCTCGACCTACTACATCACCCTCTCCATTGTGGCGCTGCTGGTCCTCTTTTCCGCCATCTGGCTCGGATTCTATCTGGCGAAATCGATCAGCATCCCCATCAAGGAGCTGGCCGAGGGCACCCGGCGGGTGGCCGGCGGGGACCTCAGCTTCAGCATTGCCATGGTCGGCGACGACGAGATCGGCAGCCTCGTCGAATCCTTCAATCGGATGACCCGGGACCTGCGGGCCAACCGGGAGCAGCTGGAGCTCTCGGCCCGGAAGCTTCGTGAGCAGAACGAGGAGATCGAGGAGAGCCGGCGGTACATGGCCATCGTCCTGCGGAACGTCTCCACCGGGGTCATCAGCATCGACGCCCAGGGCATCGTCCGGACCGCCAACAAGTCCGCCGAACGGATGCTGAATGTCCGGTCCGACGAAATCCTTCACCGGGACTACCGGCAGCTCTTCGAAGGGCAGGACATCGATGTGGACCGGGATGTGGTGGAGACATTTGTCCAGTCGGGCAAAAGCGCCATGGCCATGCCCCTCCGGCTCATCATCAATGAGCGGCCCCGGAGCTTCATGATCCACATCAACGCCCTCCAGGACGAGAGGAAGCGCCATATCGGCCTCGTGGTCGTCTTCGACGACCTGACGGACCAGGAGAAGGCCCAGCGCATAGCCGCATGGCGGGAGGTGGCCCGGCGGATCGCCCATGAGGTCAAAAACCCGCTGACGCCCATATCCCTCTCCGCCCAGCGGCTGCGGCGAAAATACCTGCAGACCATCGGTGAAACGGTCTTCGACGAGTGCACCCAGATGATCATCGACCAGGTAGATCTGATTCGAAACCTGGTCAATGAGTTCTCGAGGTTCGCCCGGTTCCCGGCGGCCAACCCGGAGCAGTGCCGCCTCTCCCCCATCATCGAGGAGAGCGTGGCCCTCTTTCGGGAGGGCCATGCCGGCATCCATTTCGAGCTTGCCGTCCCCCCGGGCCTGCCAATGCTCAATCTGGACCGATTCCAGATCAAACAGGCCATCATCAATCTTGTGGACAATGCCATCAGCGCCATGGGCGGACAGGGAACGATCACCCTCTCCGCCGCCCACGACGACTCCCAGAAGTGTGTACGGCTCGACGTCGCCGACACGGGGCCTGGCATTTCCCACCGGGACAAGACCCGGCTGTTCGAACCCTATTTTTCAACCAAGAAAACCGGCATGGGACTGGGGCTCTCCATCGTGAGCACCATTGTCGCCGACCACAAGGGGGCCATCCGGGTTCAGGACAACCATCCCCGGGGAACGGTCTTCGTCATTGAACTGCCGGTCTGACCGGGCCGCCGCGCGCCCCATCCAATATGCCATCTAATATGAAGGAGTAGCCATGTTTCCGACCATTATGATCATCGACGACGAACCCACCATTCTGAAATCCCTCGGCGGGCT
>CAJXSB010000205.1 GCA_913060435.1 uncultured Desulfococcus sp. | reverse complement strand
TGGCGCTGGGGGTGAGGCTTTTCGCCCTGGCGAGCTGGCAGGAAAGCCTCTACAGCGATCTCCTGTCGCAGGATGAGCGAGTATATCATGCCTGGGCGACAGCGCTGGTGTCGGGGGACGCCGCACTACCCCCTGCACCCGAATTCACGCCACTGTATGCCTGGGTTATGGCATTTGTCTACAAAATTTTTTCGATAGATATCCACCACATCCGGATTCTGAACATCGTATTTGGCGTTGCCACCTGCATCCTGATCGGCATGATCGCAAAAGCACTGGGCGGGCGGTGGGCCGGGCTCCTGTCCGGCATCATCGCCGCTCTGTACAAGCCCTTTATCTTTTTCAGCATCGCTGCGATGAAGACATCTCTGTCGATGTTTTTGTTCGCTTTTTCCATCCTTCTCTTCATTGTCTCCCTGGACAGGCCCTCATCACTCCGAATGGTGCTGCTGGGGGCAGCCATGGGGCTGTTTGCCCATGTGAGAGCCAACGGCATCGTCTTGCTGTGGGGCATGCCCCTGGTATTTCTGCTGCACCGCTGCCGCCCGGAAGGGATCCGGAAAAGCGCCTTCCCTGCCCTGGCACTGTATGCCGCGGGGGTGCTGATCTCCGTTCTGCCGTTTGCACATAGAAACATGCAGATCAGCGGCAGCCCTGCCATGGCGGCCGCAGGTGGCTTCAATCTGTATCTGGGCTATCAGCCGGATCAGGCGTCGCCCTATTATCGGCCGGCCGCGTTTGCGTCGTCATCCGTGATGCAGCAGGGTACAGGGTTCGTTATCGAGGCGAGCCGTCGTTCAAACCGCAGATTGTCGATTCAGGAGGCATCGCGCTACTGGGTTGTCGAGACCGCGAGGTGGGCAGCGGCGAGTCCAGGGGAATTTTTCCGAAAGACACTGTTCAAAACACTGGCGCTTTTCAACCGGTTTGAATCGGCGGACAACTACCATATCGGCTTCCTCGGGGAAGCGATTCCCATTTTCCGGTGGCCGCTTTTCGAAATTTGGCTGCTGCTCCCCCTTGGGATGGCCGGCGTGGCTGCCACCTGTCGGAGCGGTGGTATTTTTCGGGCGCTTCATTTTGTCATGGCCCTGTATGCCGTGACCCTCGTCGTCTTTTTCACCAATGTGCGCATCCGGCTGCCGCTGATGGTCGGCCTGATTCCCCTGGCCGTCATCGGCGTCCGTATCGCCCTGCGACATCTTCTCGGCGAAGACGCGATGCCTGGATCGAGTCGTTTTCCTGCGGGGTATGCCATGTCGCTGGCTGCCTTTTTCGGGCTTGCCTTTCTGCCCATCGAAGGTGCGGGGGATCTTACAGCCCATTACAACACCCACGGGGCCGTCCTGTATGCCCAGGGTCGGCAGACGGAGGCATTGCATTTCTGGGAGCAGTCTTCGCAAATGAACGGCGCCTATTCTCCCTTTGCCGAACTGTCGATTGCGGACCATCACTTCCATCGCGGCGATCTCCGGGGAACTCTCCTGCGATTGGCCAGGGTGCCGGAGGGTTCGCCGGCAGGGGCCCAGAAATATGCCAGGCTGGGCGATGTTTTCGCTTTCCAGAAGAGGGTCGACGATGCGATTCGGGCGTACGAAAAGTCTCTCAGCATCAATTCGGGGCAGCGCAACGTGATCCGGAAATTGTATCGAATCTACCGGCGTGTTGATGGCGAGGCTGCCCGGCGGATGGCGGCGAAAGCGTCTTACATCGCTCAATTCCATGGTAATCCTTGAGTGTCCGACGGACTGCATCGGCACTGCGGTCCTGAAACGGAGCCCCACATGCGTTTGAGATACCTGTCTATACTGTGCATGCTGCTTTTTTGGGCGCCGCCATCGGTTCGAGCAGGCGATCTATCCTGTGACGACCCATTCAAGATCGTCCGGGTCTCACCGCAGGACGGCGCTGCCGTGGTCCGATCTTCCGGGGGCGCACTCACCCTGATCAGGGTCGGGAGCATTGTCAGGGGGTTCGGACGCGTCATTGACATCACGGAAAACAGGGTGGTCCTGCAGTCCGAAAGCAGGTCTGGCAGGGATATCCTGGTGATCCAGTCGGCCGATGGCGGAAAGCGGGTGGAAAGAATCCGCAGGAGAGCGCCGAAAAGGCGTCTTCACCATTCACCGACAAAAAAAGGCGCTCTGTAGTGGACCGAAGGGCCATGCATCCCCAGCAGGGAGGGGCGCGATGAGCATGACGCATCGCAGCGACGGCTGGGGACATGTGGGGGGCGGCAGCGCACCAAGCCTTTGGAGAGCGAGGTGCAGCACTTTGTCGGCATCCTTTCGCGGGTGTTTGATCCAGGCGTTGTTCCTGCTGGTTTTGATGGCGGGGATGGTCATCCTTACCCGGTCTGCTGCGGTTGCAGCAGAGGACTTTGACGTCTCTTTCCTCGGCGACTACGGGGATATTGCGGTCATGGCGGCGGCCGGCAACTACGATGAACTGACACGGGATGGCCGGACCAATGCCATGCCGCGGCAGCGGATATCGAAAGCCTTTCTGGAACACCATCCGGACAGCTGTGACTTTCTGGTCATTTTTTCCAATTTTGATTTCGTCATGGCCTCGGACACCGTCGCGTTCTACCTCGGTGTCAAGAATGATATCCAGGGCATTGGATTAGATCTTTTCGATCATTCCGCTCGATTCGGAAGCGGGGGCGCTCTCCAGGGCATCATCGACATGGGAAATTTAGAGCGTCTGGCATCGGACCCCCTGGACCCACGATTTTCGTTTACCATGGAGATTCTGAGTCATGAGATTCTCCATCGATGGGGGGCTTATGTCCGATTCCGTGATAGTGACGGCAGCATCAGCAGCCGCCTGCTGGGCCGAGACGATGCCCATTGGAGTTTTCTTCTCGATACATGGGGCTCCGTGCACTATGGCAACCGTTGGCAGTACAACGGCGATGGGACCTTCACATCGCTTCCCGGCCGGAAATATTACAGCCCTCTGGACCTTTATCTTATGGGGCTCATCGGCAGCGCCGACGTTCCCCCAATGCTGCTTATCGAACATCCGGAAGTGGATCCAACGGAAAATACCAGATCGGGAGTGACCATAGCAGGCTCGGCCGATCGGATCTCCATCCGGGACATCATCTCCGTCGAAGGGGAACGGGTTCCGGGGGTCGCGGCGTCCCAGAAGTCCTTCACGGTCGGGTGCATCTTTATCACCCGGCCTGGGACGTTTCAAGGGGACGAGCTGTTTCGCATGCGGACCATCATGCGCAACTGGGAGCTCTGGTTTTCCAGCTTGACGGACGGCCGGGCATCGGTTCGGGTCGATGCCGGGGAAATCGCCGATATACCGGGAAATCCTGGCGTGATATTGCCGCCTTCCGGGCCTGGCGGGAGTATCGGAGATGCCGGCGATGGTGTCCGGTGGCTCATGGACCATCAGGCGCCGGACGGACGATGGGCGGATGCACCGCTGACGGAGGAGAGAGATACGGCGGAATCCCTCACCGCTTTGGTCCTCTTTCCCGAAGCAGCATCGAGCCGCGCTGCCGGCGCGGCATGGCTGACCTCGATAGCATCCGCCAATACCGACTTTATGTCGCGTCTTGTCGCCGCCCTGCCGGAGGCGTGCGGTGGGGGGCTGACCCGAGCGATGGAACTGGCATCCCGGCAGAACGATGACGGCGGCTGGGGCAGTGCCCGTGGCTACGCCAGCAACGCCATTGACACCGCCCTTGCGCTGAAGGCACTGGCTGGAAGCGGGTTTTCGGACGATACGGTCATCAATTCCGCTGTAAGCTATTTGAAGGGGGCGCAGCATGCGGACGGCGGATGGGGCGCCGAAGACGGCGAGAGCCGCATCATGACTACCGCGGATGCGCTCCAGGCCTTTCTCGCCTGCGGCCACCGGGATCTGGACGGGAACACGAGCCGGGCATGGTCGTGGCTGACTGAAAAACAGAACCCCGACGGCGGATTCGGCAGCAGCCTCAGCACGGTATATGATACCGCCGCCGCCCTCATTGCCATGTGCGCCGCAGGCACCGCCAACGGGCACACCCAGAGCGCGCTGGGCTACCTGCAGAGCGCTCAGCAGCAAAATGGCAGCTGGAGCGAGAGCGTTTTTCAGACCGCCGCCGCCACGGCAGCGATCACGAAGACGACGCTTTCTTCGGATCTCTCCATCGGCCCGGCGGATGTCATGTTTCAGCCGGCGTCTGTGACGGCGCTTCCTGCCGCCGTCACCATCTCTGCGACGGTCCGCAACAGCGGCACGACAGGTGTCGATGCCGCGCGGATCGCCCTTTACGAGACCGCCATCACGGAAGAGACCCGTCTTGCGGGGCATACCATCGCCGTTCCCAGCAAATCGTCGGCGACGGCAAACTTCGCAGTGACGGTTCGCGATGGAAACCACCATCGGTACATCGTCGTCGTCGATCCCGGGGACCAGATCGCGGAATCCTTTGAAACGAACAATATCGCCATCAAGACGCTCTACCCAGAAACCACCCACGATTTCGACATCCGTGCCGCGGACATTTCCCTCTCTCCCGAGGCCCCGGTATTCAAGGATGTTCTCGCCATTTCGACACGGGTGCGGAACAATGGCGCCGGCGACGCATATGATGTGCCGCTGCGGTATGGTGTCGAGGCGGGCGGCGGCTTCTTTGAAATCCTCACCACAACCGTCGACCTTCCTGCCGGTGGATCGGCAGCGCATCTCGTTGAATGGACGGCGGATCTGGCCCAGCTTTTCGATGCACCGGAAGCACGCCTGGTGGTTCGGGTCGACCCCTTCGACCATTTCTCGGAAATTTCCGAGGAGAACAATATCGCCGCCGTGCCGCTCGGGCTGCATGTGCCAGCGGCTCCCAACCTGGTCGTCACCCATGGGGACATATATATTACCCCGGACCCGGCACATGAAAAAAGCGCGGCCACCATTACGGCGCGAATCGGGAACGAGGGGTTCGCACCCGCCGAAAACGTCGTTGTGGCCTGTTACGGCGGCATCTCCGGAACCTCGGATGCGCTGATCGGCATGCAGACGGTAAAAGCCATTGCTCCGGGCGTTGCCGAAGAGGTCGTTTTTGAATGGGAATCGGTCGCAGGATCCGATGAACAGATGGTTGCGATCCAAGCCGATCCTGATGGACGGATTGCCGAAATCAGCGAGGATGATAACCGTGCCTTCCGAAAGCTGGAGGTCCTGGGGCTGCCGGATCTGGCCGTTTCGTCGAGTGCCGTCGTCCTGACGCCGGCTGCTCCTCGAGAAGGGGAGCCGATGGAGATCCACATCACGGTGCAGAATAAGGGCGAACAGGCCGCATCGGATGTGTTGATGACAATCCTCGACGGAGACGTGCCGATTCATGCCGAAACATTTGCCGCCATTGCCGGCAACACCAGCCAGGAAAGCAGCTTTGCCTATTCGCCCGTAGCGCAAACCAGCGCCCATACCCTCACCGTGACCATCGACCCGGAAAATGCCATAGCGGAGCGGGACGAGGCCAACAATACCGCCTCCAGGTCCTTTGGCGTGCAGGATGCCGACCTTTGGCTGACGGAAAAATACATATCGCCCAACGGCGATGGGATACAGGATGCGACGGATTTCTTCTTCCGTCTTGACTACACTGAGTCCGTTGTTGTTGCCGTGTTCAGCGAAAGCGGTGAAACGGTCCGGACCTACTCGGGTGGTGCTTTGGAAAACACCGCCGGCGGTATGGTCACATGGGACGGTCGACGGGAGAACGGCATGGTGGCGCCGGATGGCCGCTACGATATCCGGGTGGTCAACAAGGACGGAAGGGAGTTGTCCGGTCTTTCCGTCGTGCTGGACAACAACCGATCGACGCTTGGTGCGGCGGTGCACCGGCAGGCGATCCTTCAGAAGAACCTTTCATGTCACATGCCGGAGGTCGCCGAGAAGACCTGGCTCCCGGATGAAAGCGGACTGATTGTTGTCCTTCCGGCAGCGGACAAATCGGCGGCGGAGTATCCCAACGGGCTCTATGCCGTCAGTCCGGACGACGGAGAGGTCCGGAGGATGGTGCCCTGGGAATGGTCTACCGGAATCGATCCCGACCATGAAATTGTCTATACACGCTTCGCCGTATCGCCCGATGCCGGAAAAATCGCTTTTGCCCTCGAGCGGTACAGCAAAACGTCCCATCAGCGAGAATCGGTGGAGTTGTGGTGTTCGGCAGATGACGGCACCCGTCTGACACCGCTGCTCTCCTATAGCCGACCAGCGGCGGAGATCCGCATCGATGCACTTGTCTGGTCGCCCGACAGCAGGTGGGTGGCGGTTAAGATTGATGACAAGCGTCAGGAGAAAGAGACCATCCGCGTGCTGTCGCCGGACGGTACGCTGGAGACGGGGGACCCACTGGCTGAATTCGGGGAAGGAGCCGTCATCGATGAGAGCATTGGATGGTCGCCGGACAGCACCCGCCTGGCTTATGTGGAGCGGGTGGAGAGCGGGGGACGGGTTCACTGTGTGGACGTCGACGGGAATACGGAACTGGTGACGGCGCTTGACGGCGGATATCGCCGCCTCGAATGGCTCAACGACGCAGTGTTGGTGCTCCAGACCCGCCAGGTCGGCCGGTCCTCCTGCCAGGTCATCGATGCCGGCGGCAGCGGGCACCACCGGGAGATACCGGATTTTGACGCAGCGGAGCTGGCGGTGAACCCGAAAGGCGGCGGCTTCGCCTTCATTCAGAAGGGGCTCTGGGTTACTGCATGCGATGCCACGGGGGCCTGCAGTGTCCTCCATGAATCCGACCGCTTCATCGATGACCTCCGCTGGTCAGCGGACGGCCGGAGGCTGGCATTTTTCAGCGAGAAACACCGGGAGATCGGACCCTGCCTGTACGAGAGCGCATTCGTGATTCTTACGCCGACGGTTGGAGAGCAGGAAGCCATCAATGTCGGCTATGCCATCGAGGCGGTGGACAGCGACATCTACGGCGGCGCATACGACCGGTGCGGGATGAAGTTTGCGGACTATGACGAGGTCTACCGGACGAACCGTTTCTATTACCGATACGGGAGCCTGAGCTGGCTCGGGGATGAAAATTCGCTCGTGGCAGAAGAGGTGGATCGGGGCGTTTTCGTTGTCAGCCCCGAGGACGGCAGCGGCCCGGTCTATCTCCCCATCGAACAGGGGAGAGATATCGGCATTTCGCCCCATGGGCGATCTATCGCCTATGACAACCCGGTCGATCCGGAGGGGGTCTGCGACCAGGGAAACAAAGCCGACGATGTCTGGACCTTGAGTTCGCTCTTGAACCTGACGGCCGACCTGAGGGTGAGGAAGGAGGGGGCGGCCCTCGTCCTCAGCGGCGTTGCCGCCGATCTCAACTTCGAAAGCTATATTCTGGAGTATGCCGATGCCTCAGCCCCGGAGGCCTGGCACACCATCACGCCGCCGTCGGACATCCCGGTTCTTGACGAGCGCTTTACCGCATGGGTGCCGCCCGCAGAGGGAACCTTCTGGGTTCGTCTGACGGTGACAGACCTTGCCGGCAACCAGAGGCAGGACCGCAAGCGGGTTGCATGGGGCGTCCATTCGAGCATCACGAACCTGTACAAAATCGGCGAGCTTTTCTCTCCCAATGGGGATGGCGTCAAGGATTCGGTCGAGCTTCACTATCGGGTGCTCGAACCGTCTCACCTGGAATTCTGCGTGTATGATGGAACGGGCACTCGGGTCCGGACCTTCTACAAAAGCCACGCCGTCCCCCCGGGGAAGAGCCTTGACAGCCATATCCTCTGGGACGGCCGGGATGACAGCGGCGCTGTGGTTCCCGATGGAGAATACCGGATCCGGGTCCATGATTTTGAGTTTTTTTTCGAAGTCGACACAACGCCGCCGGATGTGGACCTTGCCCTGGGACGGATCATGGACCAGATCGCAGCGGCAGGGGCCGTCGATTTGAACGGGATGGCCATCTCGCTTACGGGACGGGCCGTGGACGATCATT
>CAJXSB010000204.1 GCA_913060435.1 uncultured Desulfococcus sp. | reverse complement strand
CGCGCCTCGACAAGGTGCCCCCGGACGAGCGGTTCTCCGCCCGGCAGCTGGTCGCCGATCTCGGACGAAGGGGTGCGGATGCCCGCCATTTCAGCGACACCGGGGCCATCATCGGGTTCCTCGCCGACACGGCCCGCGCCGGCGACGTGATCCTGGTCATGTCCAACGGGGGCTTTGAAAATATCCACGAACGGCTCCTGTCGGCGCTGGAAGAGGGCGGATGAAATTTTGGCGGCGATCGCGGCGCCGGCATCCCGAAGCGCCGCCGGAATTCTCCTTGAAAATATCCATGCCCGGCCCTACACTGCCGGCGAATGCAACTTCACCAACGGGAGCGCCATGGGCAAAAAGAAGAAAAAAAAGAAAAAGCAGGCGTCAAAACCCCTCCAGGACCTCACCCCGGCCCAGCTGCTCCAGGCGGGAGAGGCCGCTCTCCGCAGCGACACGCCCAAAGCGGCCGTCGACGTGCTCCGCTTCGCCGCCAAGAAGCACGGGCTCACCCCTGAACTGAAGCCATGCCTGCTCCGGGCGCATCTTTCCCACGCAGCGCAGCTCAAGCGCCAGGGGCTGGCGGGGGGGGCGGCGGCCGCCGCCGGACAGGCCGAGCCACTGCTGGAAGATGTCTCATGGCTGACGGAGGCGGACCTGGTCGACTACATCTCCCTTGATCCCGGCGCCGGCGCCTTCTCGACCTATACCCGCTATGTCCGGTATTACCAGCGGGTGCCCGAAGCGGAGGCGCACTTGGCGGGCCACCTCTTTCGCAGCCGGCGCTGGGCCCTGGCCGATCACCTGGACCGGACCGTCCCGCTCAAGGCGGAGGTCGATATCGTAGAACCGGCCGTCGACCTCATGGACCAGGCTAACTGGGAAACCGCCCTGGCGGGACTGCAGCGCCTCCCGCGAAGATCCCCCTTTGCCCCGGTGCGGCTCCTCTGCCGCGCCATGTCGGCCTTCTACGCCGGAAACGACGGGGAGGCGGCCAGGGCCCTGGGCATGATCCCCGACCACTTTCCGCTGGCCGGGGTGTCCGCCTGCCTGGCGGCGCTCCTGTCGACCCCGACGGGCACCGATGCATGGGCGGCGGCGGCGTCCCGCCTGCCGCTGCTGTGGAAAGGCCCCATTCACATCCGCGCCGATGTGCAGGCCTTGACACGCCGACTCGACCGCGGGGATGTCCACGGCGCCGCCAGCCAGATGCGGCGGATCGCCCGGTCCGCAGCGCCGGAGAACCCCCGGCCGCTCCTCGCCCTGCTCCTCCAGATCGCCTGGCGTGCGGTCCTGGCCGACAAACTCGACCGGGACGACTATCTGAAGCTGGCGTCGGCCCTCCTGCCCGGATCCCAGGCCGAAAGCCTCCTGGAGAGGCTCATGATGTCCCTGCATATGCCCCTCACCCATGCCGGAAAGTATATCACCAGTCATCTGGCTGCAGATTTTCCGGATCCTGCGGAGCAGGGGATCGCCCACGCCACGGTTCTCCTCCACGTCGTGTCGCTGTTCCGCAGAATCGGTTTGTGGGAAGAGGTCGAGGAGGAGCCGGTCCCCGGACCTTTCCGGGACGCCCTGGGGCTTGCGTCCGGGACGGATGTCGATCGCGCCGTCGCCATTACGGCCAAGGCGCTTCGTCTCGATCCCGGCAACCGCAGCGGCTACCACCTGCTGGCGGAGCTGCCCCGCCCTGGGCGGCCGGACCGGAAAACGGTTGAAGCCGCGCTGCTGGAAATGATGGAGACCTTCCCCGATGACCCGTTTCCCTGCCTGGCGCTGGCATCGGTATACTACGAAAACAACGCCTTCCGGAAGGCGGAGCATATACTGGAGGAGGCCCTTCGACGGGCGCCCCACGACCACCGGGTCATCGACAAACATGCCCTCTCGCTCCTCATTTCGGCGGAAAAAAACATCCGGCGCGAAAAATTCCACCTGGCGGGCCCGGACATTGATCGGGCCGGCACGCTGGAAAGCAGGGGGGCGGCCCCCTATATCGCCGCCAAGCGGACGCTCCTGGCCCTCATCAATCCCCTTTCGCCGGATGCGGTCCTCAGGCAGGAGGGCGCCCAGATGTCGCTGTTCGGTGATGAAATCGATTTTACCGCCGTCCTTGACCGCGAATTGTCGGCCCTCTCCCCCACCGACCGGCTGCGGATGCTCGCGTTTCTCATCCCCGACCTGGAGGCGGCCTCCTTCTCCCAGAAAAAGTCGATCCTCAAGCTGCTGACCCGCCGCCTGAAAGCAGACCTCAAGGCGGCAGAGGGCATGCCGGGGCAGGAGATCGTCCGCCTCATCTCCCCCCTGGAAAAGGATTATTCCACGGTTTTTCATCAGCGGGAGCCGGCGCCGCTTTTCTTGAAACATGATAAACAGCTCCTGGCCCGTATCCCCAACGAGACCGTCGTCGACGCCTACGATATTATCATGGCGCCGGAGACCCTGGCTTCGATTCAACGGGATATCCGAAGGCGCCTGAAGCAGGCCGGCGGGAAGGACGAAATCATTCTGGCGTTCTGCCTGGCGGTCGTCCGCCGCCTCTCCGGCGAGTCGGCATCCTACGCGCCGTTTCACGACATCCTGGACCAGGTGCATGACACGGATGTGAAGGAGGCGCTGAGGCGCCTTTCCCGACGATTCTCCCGCCACGCCACGGGATCCCTGCGGCATGCATTGGCCCATTTCCATTTCGGGCCCGCACCGGGGGAGGATCCGCAGTTCCTTTTCGACGACGACGAAGATGACGACGACCTCTTCTATTTCGACGAGGAGGAGGCCCCGTGGGAAGGCGGCCCGCCTGGCATGGACTTGTCCCCGGAGCTGGTTCCGATTTTCCTGGAGCAGGCCAAGGCAGACCCGGGCCTTTTCGCCGAGATGATGGAGCAGGCCGTCGATAATATGGACCTTCGGGGGGCCCCGGACAGGGAGATCAAAGAGGTCCGCGGCATGATGACCGCTGTTCCCGAAGTCCACGACCTTTTCGACCAACTGGCCCGCGGATTGGATCCGGCGCTGCCGGAGATGGCGGGCATGAGCCGGGAGGCCAGGATATTCCTCTACGGCAGAAGCCCCGGCAAAAAGACCCGCAAAAGGAGATAATCGATGCTCATCCCGTATCTGTTGCTCGGCATCTCCAGCGACGCCACCGATGCAGAGATCCGGAGCCGCTACCTGGCGCTGGTGAAACAATATCCGCCGGAGTCCGCCCCCGAACGGTTCCAGAGGATTACCGAAGCCTATGAATCCATACGCTCCCAAAGGCGGCGCATCTCGGCCAGGCTCTTCGGCACGGGCGCCGAAAGCGAAAGCTATGCCGATCAACTGGCGCTGCTGGCGGAGACATTGACGCCGCGGCGGCGCCGGGCCACCCTGCAGGAGCTCTTCGACATGGAGCCGCAATGTTTGAAAAAATAAGATCCATCCTATCGGCATGGACCGGGAGCGCCGCACCGCCGGATGCGCCAGACGCGCACCGGACCGGCAGCACGCCGGCCCGGCCGGAGGTCACCGGCGCGGAAAACGGCGGCACGGCCGTGGGGCAGGCGGCCTGGAAGGAAAAAGCCCTGAGCGATTTTGAAACCTGGCTTCAGGATCTGCCCGAGCCGCCCCCGGGGTCATCCAGCCCCGACATGGATGCCTGCGACCTCTACACCCTGCTCTCGGAGTTTACCGCCCTGCGGCAGGAGATCCGCATGCAGAACCGGGAGCAGCATCGGACCATCGCCGCCATCGGTACACTGGCCGGCGATATCCGGAAGGGCATGGATGACCTCGACGAAATCAAAAACGATCACCGCCGCGCTGCCGAAACCACGGATCTTCTGGCCCGGGAGCTTCGGGCGGCGGCGGCGGAGCTGCGCCGCCAGGTGGACGAATCGGTCCGCCAGGAGGCGGAGAAGCGGACCGTCATGCCGTTTCTCGATGTCCGCGACGCCCTGATGCGGGGACGCCAGGCAGCCAGGGAGGCCGCCGGCCGCCGCCGCTGGTTTCGACAGCCGAGCCCAGAAACGGCGCACCTCATCGAAGGGTACGAGATGGCCCTCCGCCGGTTCGACCGTGCCCTGGCCGCCGTGGGCATCCAGCCGGTAAACGCCCAGGGGAGGCCGTTCGATCCGGCGACCATGCGGGCGGTGGACACCTGCAGCCGGGGGGATATGGAAAAGGGCTGCGTCGCAGCGGAGCCGCTCTCCGGCTTCATCCGGGGCGAGGAGGTCGTCCGGACGGCGGAGGTGATCGTAAACCAGTGACGGCATGGGGGGGCGGTACGGCCTCCGCCCCGGCGGAGAAAGCGCCGCCCGCCTCCCGTCCACACCCGCAAGGAGTTACCATCCATGGAACCCATCGTAGGCATCGATCTCGGGACCACCAATTCCGAGGTCGCATATATCATCGACAAACAGGCCGAAGTGCTAAAGGACCATGACGACGGCATCGTGCCGTCCTGCGTGGGCCTCGACCCGGAGGGCGGCATCATCGTGGGCAGCGCCGCCAAAAACCAGGCGGTCGTCGCACCGGAGCGGACCGTTCTCTCCATCAAGCGCCGCATGGGCACCGATGAAACGGTCGATCTGGGGCCGGACGCCTATCGGCCGCAGGAGATCTCCGCCTTCATCCTGAAGGCCCTCAAGTCGCGGGCGGAGAAGGTTCTCGGTCGGCCCGTGGCCAAGGCGGTGATCACGGTGCCGGCCTATTTTACCGATGCGCAGCGCCACGCCACCCGCGAGGCCGGCACCATCGCCGGCCTTGACGTCATCCGGATCATCAACGAGCCCACCGCCGCGGCCCTGGCCTATGAGAGCCAGCGGTCAGGAACCCGGCGCGTGCTCATCTACGATTTGGGAGGCGGCACCTTCGACGTCTCGATCGTCAAGATCGAGGCCGGCGTCGTCGAGGTCCTGGCCAGCACCGGCGACAACCACCTGGGCGGCGACGACTTCGACCGCAAGATCATCGACCTGCTGGTCGAGCAGTGTCGAACCGGGCTGAAGATCTCCGTCACCGACGACCGCGCCGCCATGGCGCGCCTCCGGCGGGCGGCCGAAGCCGCCAAGATCCAACTCTCCGCCGCCCCCTTCGCACGGATCGAAGAAGACCATATCGGCATGCGTGACGGCAGCCCGGTCCACCTCTCCCATGAAATCTCCCGCGGCGACTTCGAAGCCCTCATCGACCACGATCTGTCGCGGACCATGGCGTCGGTCAACCAGGCCCTGTCGGACGCCGATCTCCTGGCATCCCAGATCGACCGGATCATCCTCGTGGGGGGCTCCACCAGAATTCCGGCGGTCTCCGAAATGCTGGCGGCCAAATTCGGGAAACTGCCCCACAGCGGCATCGATCCGGATCTCTGCGTGGCGGTGGGGGCGGCCATCCAGGCCGGTCGGGAGATGGGGCTTGAAGAGACCGGCGTCCTTCTCGACATCACCCCCTACACCTTCGGCACCGCTGCCATCGGGGAGCTCGACGGCGCCCTCACCGTCGACATGTTCGTGCCGATCATCCATCGAAACACCAAGCTGCCCACCTCCCGTACCGAGGCCTTCAGCACCGTGAGCGACAACCAGCAAAGGGTCCAGATCAAGGTCTACCAGGGCGAAAACCCCAATGCCCTCGACAACGTCCTGATCGGCACCTACATGTTCGACCTGACGCTGGCGCCCGCAGGCAGCGTGCTGCTCCTCAACTACACCCTCGACCTCAACGGCATCCTGAAGCTCGAGGCAGTGGAGAAAAAGACCGGCAGGAAGATCAACGCCGTCATCGAAAACGCCTTCTCCCGGCAGTCCAAAGAGGCCATCGCAGCATCGCAGGACCGGCTGGAAAGCCTATGGAATGGGCCGGATGCTCCCTCCGGGCCAGTAGCGGACCATCCGGCCCAAGGGGATGCCGCAGACGGCCTGCCCCATGACGTGGCGGCCCTTCTGGCACGGGCTGCGGGCAAAATGCCCGACGCCCATGAAGAAGACCGGGCGGAGATCGCCCAGTTGATGGCCGATATCCGCGCCGCCGCCAAGGGCAAGGATGCCGACGCGTTGACGGCGCCGATGGCGGCGCTGGAAGACATCCTCTTCTATCTGGAGTGACACCATGGAGCGATGCCCCAGCTGCAGGGCCGATGTTCGGGGAAAAAGGGTGTGCCGGCGCTGCAAAACGGATCTTGCGCCCCTGCGCAATGTCGAAGCCCGGGCAGACCGCCATGCGACAGCGGCCCGGCAGGCATTTTTCTCCGGGGATTTCCGCCGAATGCGGTTTCACGCCCAGCGATCGTGCTCGCTCCGTTCAACGCCGGGAGCGCTTCGGCTGCTGGCCGCCGCCGAGCTATTGACGCGCCGGTTTGATGCGGCCCTTGGCCTCTGGGCGGCATATCGGCGGTTCCATGCGGATGCGGGCGAAAATCGATGATGCCCTGCCGGTCGGAAGGCCCGTCATTGACAACCGGAACCGGCGAATGTAAGTTAGAGATGGCGCTGCTGCCTGCCCATCACCCCCGGACCGTGATTTTTCGCAGCCGTAACAAAGGAGAACCCAACAAGATGTGCCTTGCCATACCCTCCAAAATCGTTGAAATCAACGGCAGCGTGGCCGTCATCGACGTCGACGGCGTCCGACGGGAGTGCAGCCTGCTGATGCTGGAGGATCCCAGGGTCGGCCAGTATGTCATCGTCCACGCGGGATTTGCCCTCCACACCATCGACGAGGAGGCCGCCATGGAATCCCTCAAGCTCCTCCGGGAGGCGGCGGCGCTCTTCGACGGCGGAGATGCCGACGGCGGCACGCCGCCCGCCGGATGACGGAGGTGCCTGCTTGGATCTGCTGAAGGACCCCGTAACCTTCTGGTTCATCGTGGGGCTGGCCTGCCTGGTTGCCGAATTTTCCGTACCGGGCGTCATCATCGTATTCTTCGGCGCCGGCGCCTGGGTCGTCTCCCTGCTCTGCCTCGTCACGCCCCTCTCCATCCCCGTCCAGATCGCCCTTTTCATCATCGTTTCCATCGGATCCCTCCTGCTGCTCCGGCGGAAATTCAATCCCGGAACGGACCCCGGCCCTGACCTGACGGAGGATTTCATCGGCAGGACCGCCGTGGTCCTGGAGCCCATCCGGAAAGGGCGCCCCGGGCGGGTGACCTTCAAAGGCGCCGCCTGGAAGGCCGAAACCCGCTCCGAGACACCCCTGGAAAAAGGACGGTACGTGTCGATCGTGCGCCACGACAGCATCGTGCTCCATGTCGAACCCATCCCCGAGGAGGAACAGCGCCTGCCATGAACATCTACACCCTGATCGCCGCCGGCATCGCTTTACTGGTCATCGTCGTCTTCTTCAAAACCGTCCGCATCGTACCGCAGCGGACCGCCTTCATCATCGAGCGGCTGGGCAAGTACAGCCGGACCCTGGAGGCCGGGTTCCACATTCTCGTGCCTTTCCTCGACCGGGTCGCCTACCGCCGATCCCTCAAGGAGGAGGCGGTGGACGTTCCCCAGCAGGTCTGCATCACCCGCGACAACGTCTCCATCGGCGTCGACGGCATCCTCTACCTCCAGGTGGTGGACGCCCAGAAGTCCTGCTACGGGATCGAAGACTACAAATACGCCGTCGTACAGATCGCCCAGACCACCATGCGAAGCGTCTTCGGCACCTTTGACCTGGACGGCACCTTCGAGGCGCGGGAGGCCATCAACCTGAAGGTGGTGGAGGCGGTGGACGAGGCCAGCGATCCCTGGGGCGTCAAGGTCACCCGCTACGAAATCAAGGACATCACCCCGCCCGACAGCGTCATGCACGCCATGGAACAGCAGATGAAGGCCGAACGTGAGAAGCGCGCCGAAATCGCCACCTCCGAGGGTGACCGCCAGTCGCGCATCAACCGTGCCGAGGGGCTTAAGCGTGAAGCCGTGGAACTCTCCGAAGGCGAAAAGACCAAACGCATCAACGAAGCCCAGGGCCACGCCGAAGAAATCACCCTCGTCGCCCAGGCCACGGCCCAAGGCATCAAAATGATCGCCGACGCCATCCAGGCACCTGGCGGCAACG
>CAJXSB010000203.1 GCA_913060435.1 uncultured Desulfococcus sp. | reverse complement strand
CCGCGGACGTCGACGCCGCGATCCCGGGCGCGGGCCAGCGCATCGATAAAGGAGCGCCCGGTCTCCCGGGTTTCGAAGATATAGCTGCTCAGATAAACATATTTCTCGGCGCGGTCGATGGCCGAAATCATACATGAATACGCCTTTTCTCCGCTGGCGAGGGGGGCGATCATGTTGCCGCCGATCATGGGCCGGCGGTTGAGGGCGTCGGAGATCCGGACGATCTCATCCAGGGGCGGCGGAATCTGAAACGCCATGATCTGCCGATCATCCCGCATGTCGTGCTGGATCTCAAACGGGGAATCCTCCTCGAGCTTTCTTGCCCGGGAGCGGATGCGATTGACGCCGAAAAAAAAATAAAAGATGGGCCCGGCCAGGGGAAAGGTCAGACAGATGACAAACCACCCCAGCGCGGACCGCGAATCCTTTTTGAAGAGGAGGGCGTGTCCGGCCGCAGGAACGGCAAGGGTCGCATACAGCATGAGAAACCATTCATTGATCATAGACTTCCAGAAAAAACCATATCCCGGGAATTAGCAAGAAAAATCTGATGCGCCCAACCGCCGGTTGTGGGAAAAATACCTGGTGGTCCGCCCGCATTTCATTTATGTATCGGGTCACGTCTCCCGGAACATTTGAAAAATCGACGCCATTATGATATCGGGGCGGCGAGGCGGCCTCATGCATATCGGCCCGAATTGGATAGGCCGGCGTTACATTGCGTCTTCCGGAACCTGTTCCCAGGGGCGTGGAGACGTCCGAGCCCGCCGACGGGATTCAGAGGGAAAAAAAAGACGTTGGATTCCGAAAAATAATGCAGCATGACTTCTAGGGTGGAATGTTGCAGACAGCGGCATCGCTGTCTTGACCGCAGATCTGGAACCCCGGGCCTTTGGAGGAGGAACAGCACCATGCCGGCTGCTCATGAACGCCAACGCATTACGGTCTTCCAGCAACACGCTTCCGGAGAAGCGAAAATCAAGGGTATCAAGCGTTATGGAGGGAACCGGTTCGAAATCCGAACCATCTCCATCGACGATGCGCTCCCCCCGATCCTGGATGATACGACGGCGTACCTTCCCGAGAGACTCCAAGCCGACCTGGTGCTGGATTTCCTGACCCACCCCGACCTCTCCTGCGATCTGGTGGACAAGTGCATCCACCAGGCCATACCGGTCGTCGCTTCCGGGCGAAAGCAGCCGCAGAGCGGCGCGCACACGCCGCCGACCTGATGCGGCCTTGCCAGGCAGGTCGGCCTGGGACGCTATGGCGAGCGGTTTGGCCTGCCGGAGTTCAGGACTGAAATGGCGGATGGGAGGATCGCGGCGGTCGAGGTGATTCGCGGCGCCCCATGCGGGGCAACCTGGGAGGCGGCCCGCCGGATTATCGGGCTTCGCGGGGCGGAAGCTTCGGTGCGCGTCGGGCTGGAGGTCCAGTTTTTCTGTGCTGCAGATCCCTCTGCCTGGGATCCCGTCAGTGGACACAGCCCCGTCCATTTTGCCGGGGAATTCCACATGGGCGCCCTGCGGCGGTCGCTGAAAGCATGCGCCGGACGATGACGCCTTCGCGTCGTGCCGCGGAATGCTGCCGCATCCGTGCAGCGTTTTTTGACGCCTTTTCGCGGCCGTTTTCGGAACTCTGCTCCGCCAAATATTCGCACCACCAAAATGGACACCGCAGATGACCGGGGATCCCAAGTTGATCCCCCTGAAAAGATTAAATATTTTTTGACAAGGACCGGATTTTCAACTATATTATATCTTCCTATATTTTGACCATACGGTATTGAAAACGCAAATCCCGCGATCATATGTCTGCCGCGATATACCTGCCCGGTACAGCGTCACTTTCCACCAGCGGACCAGGCGCCCGATAGTGGGCGAATCGGCTCCCGATGGCGGCACACAGATCTGCCGGAGCGCCCCTTCAGAAAGCATCGCCCTGACGGCGAGGGAAATAAAACGTCAGGTAGTAAGATAGAAGAAGAAGAGAAGAAAACATTCCCCAAGGAAAGGAAAACGCATGAATGATTTTTTGAAAAGCCTTCGTTCCAACAGCAAGGAAAAGCGCTACGATCGCAATGACCGCAACGAGCGGCCCAACCGTCGGCACTACGGCAACAACAACTACGGGAACTCCGCTTATAACGGCAACCCCCAGTACAAGAACGACCGGAACAACGGCAATATCCGGAGACACCACAAATCACCGGAGGACAGCCGAATTGTATTCCTGCTCGAGGAGACGCTGCCGGACATCAAAGAGTTGATCTCCCGCGTCGCATCTGCCGGAGAGCGCCTGGCCGCAGCTGAAGAGCGCAAGGCCGGCGCCATGGAAAGCCTTGCGGAATCCCTGAAGACGTTTGCGTCTGAAAATGCCGCCGCCGCAGCCCTTGACGGCATCCGGGCGACCGGCCGACACGTTTCGGAGCCCGAAGCAGATCCAGAAAAGCCGCGGAAGCCGGTGAACGACATGCCGCGGGATGCTGTTATCGACATCATTCTGAACATGCGCGACGACGGCGCCACATATGGCAAGATCGCCGAGTATCTTGACTCGGAAAATATTCCGACCTTTTCCCGAAAGGGTGCGTGGCATGCCCAGACCATCCACCGCATCTGCCGGGAGTGCGGGTGATACCGTCCCACCCCCGCGCGCAGCCTTCCATGCCTTCGCATGAGGCACTCAACTTTCGAGTCTTGTTCATCCGATATCCGGAGGCAGTCTCCGGCGGATGACGCTCGAAAGTTGAAATTCCTTGCCCCTCCCCAAAAAACGCTTTTCCTCAATGCCGTATCGGCATGCTTAGACACGGGAATTCAATCTATTTACGCAACTCTTTCGCGTTTTATAAGCCGGTGTTCACCGGAACCGGTGAACACCTCGTATCCATCGCGTGAACGAATTTCGAAAGTTGAGGCATTGAAATCACGTTCCGTATCTTCGGACGAGTCGGTGGTGGGGTTGTAAACAAAACCGTCGGGGGTGTTGAGGGCTGGTGAATAGGAAGCGGTTGTGCACCCCCTGTTCGAATCCTTTCCTTTCAACCCGCTGAAGGCTGACCGGGATCGATCCGCGACACAGACGCCATCACTTATTGCTGCTTCCTTCCGGACCTGACAAGGTTCGTGAGTGTCTGTTGCGCGGCGGCCGATCAGTACGGCAGGCATCTTGGACAAAATCCTTGAGGGGGAATTCAGCCCCGCGTAAAGCGGATTTCGGGTACAGGGCACCGCTAGCTCCCCGCCTAGCACAACCGTCTCAACATACATCGGAATGATTTTGTTTTTCAAGGGAAAAAGATTTTTTCCGTCGGCTTTCCTCCGGGGTACGGACCGTTCGCGGAGAAGAACCCCGCTGTTTTTTATTTGACAGCTAACTGTAACGATTATAAAAATAGAGTTTTTTACGGACATGCTGCTTCAGAATGGAATGCCGTTGCGGCGATCCCTCTATGGGCCCGACCGAATCGCCCCTGCCAAAACCCGGGACCACGCCGGGAATGCGCCAGGCAGCGGCGCTCCGGCGGCATCCGAAGGATGGCGTCCGGGACCGGTGAATGCGAACATTTACAAAAGGAGATAGCGATTTGAATAGATTGAGGATTCGAGGTTGGATCAAGCCCCTGTACATGTCTTTCGCAGCGCTCCTCGGATGCCAGCTCATCGCCGGATGCACGCTGTTTGTCACCGGCGCCGTGGTCGGTGTGGGGGCCTACACCTATGTCAACGGCGAGCTGAAGCGCTCTTACCAGGCCGCCTATGATAAAACGGTCCAGGCCTCCCTGTCCGCCGTGGCGGAACTGAATATCGACGTCCGGTCGGTCAAGAAGCAGGGGTTGAAAACGACCATCGACGGAAATTTCAATGGGAAGCCCATCACCACCAGCATTTCCAGGGTGGATGTCAATATCTCCGAGGTCGGTGTCCGTTCGGGCTATGTCGGGGTGTGGGAGAAGGACTTTTCCAGGGAGGTCCATGAACAAATCGCCCAGCGCCTGCAGTCATAGCCTTCTCCGGACCGTCGCCCGGACCATCCGGCACCACCGGATGCTCTCCCCGGGGGATGCTGTTCTGGCAGGGGTTTCGGGCGGGCCGGACTCCGTCGCCCTTATCCATATTCTGAACCGGCTCGCCGGGGAGTTCCGCATCTCGATCGGCGTCGCCCACCTCGACCATGGCCTTCGCGGCGAAGCATCCCGGCGGGACGCCCGATATGTGGCGGAACTCGCAGAAGGTCTCGGCATTCCCTGCTTTTCCGCCCGGAGAGATGTCGCCGGGTACCAGCGGAAGCAGCGGCTCTCCCTCGAGGAGGCCGCCCGCCAGGTGCGGTATGAATTCTTCGAGACAACGGCCGACCGCCGTGGATTCGACAAGATCGCTCTGGGGCACCACGCCGACGACAACGCGGAGCTCGTGCTGATGCACCTCCTCCGCGGCAGCGGCCCCCTGGGGATCTCGGGCATCCCCCCCGTTCGGGACTGCCGATTCGTCCGGCCCCTGATCGACCTGGAACGACGTCAGATCATCGATTATTTGTCGGAAATAGGTGCCGACTATGTCACGGACGCCTCCAACGCTGATATGCGATATGAAAGGAACCGCATTCGAGGCCACCTGATCCCCTTGCTCCGGGAGAAGTACAATCCGGATGTATCCAGGACCCTCAACCGCCTGGCGGAGATCCTCAGGGCCGAGGAGGCATGGCTTGCTCCCATCGTCACAGATCTGCTCGAACGTTGCTGCATCGCGGAGGGGCCCGATCGCATCACCCTTTCATTGCCCGCGCTCCGGGAGCTGGCTCCTGCCGCCCGGCGGCGGGTGCTCCGGGCGGCCGTCAAACACGCCAAAGGCGACCTGCGCCGGATCGGACTCGCCCACATCGACCGCTTGTGCCGGGAGATCCCCGGAGGGGCGTGCAGGGGAAACCGGACGCTTCACCTGCCCGACCGGATCCTGGCAATGCGGACCCGGTCGGAAATCGTCATCGTCCAGGAGGCCCGTCCGCTCCGGGCCGAAAGGCTTCCGCCGGATACGCCGGCGTTCGAATATCGGGTCGACGGCCCGATGGAGCTCTGGATCCAGCCCATCGGCCGGCGCCTCCGGTTTTCCGTGATGCCCGCAGGCGATGCGGACCACTGGAAAGATGCTCCGCCGGACATGGCGTTCATGGATGTGGCGGCACTTCGGTTTCCATTGCGCGTCCGAAACGTCCTTCCGGGGGACCGGTTCACCCCGCTGGGGCTTCAGGGAACCCAGAAGCTCAAATCCTTTTTTATCAACAACAAAGTCCCGGCCGCAGAGCGACGCCGCTGTCCGCTGGTGCTGAGCGGGGATGCCATCGTCTGGGTTGCCGGCCATCGCATCGCCGATCCGGTCAAGGTCACCGGCACCAGTAAAAACCTGTTAAAGGTAGAACTTTTGCTTGCCTAATTCGCCATGATGGTTAAGATAGTTCAAATGTTCCAATAATTATTTTTAGGAGGGATTATTCCTTGAACCCGTTTTACAAAAATTTGGCACTGTGGCTGGTCATCACCCTGATGATGATCATGCTCTATAATCTCTTCAATCAGCAGAACATGGCCGAAACCAACGTCAGCTACACGGAGTTTCTGGGGATGGTGAATGCTGGGCAGGTTTCGGAGGTCACCATACAGGGGCAGGAAATCATCGTCACGGACATGAATCGGAAAAGATTCAAGGTCTATGCCCCCGAAGACAACGACCTGATCCGCCGCCTGGAAGACAAGGGGGTCATCATCAAGGCCAAGCCCCCGGCCGAATCCCCCTGGTACATGTCGGTGCTGGTCTCGTGGTTCCCCATGATGATTCTGATCGGGGTCTGGATATTTTTCATGCGCCAGATGCAGTCCGGGGGCGGTAAGGCGATGT
Organism: uncultured Desulfococcus sp.; assembly: GCA_913060435.1. Classification (GTDB taxonomy): domain Bacteria; phylum Desulfobacterota; class Desulfobacteria; order Desulfobacterales; family Desulfococcaceae; genus Desulfococcus. Next base: position 2,251 of record CAJXSB010000203.1, on the reverse strand, counting down.
CCTTCGGCAAGAGCAGGGCCCGTCTGATGACCGACCAATCCGCCAAGGTCACCTTCGAGGATGTCGCCGGCATCGACGAGGCCAAGGAGGAGCTTGGCGAAATTGTGGAATTCCTCAAGGACCCCAAGAAATTCACCCGGCTGGGAGGCCGAATCCCCAAAGGGGTCCTGCTCATGGGCCCTCCCGGAACCGGCAAGACCCTGCTCGGCAGGGCCATCGCGGGGGAGGCCGGCGTGCCGTTTTTCAGCATCAGCGGTTCTGATTTTGTCGAGATGTTCGTGGGCGTGGGCGCCTCCCGTGTCCGGGACCTGTTTCTCCAGGGCAAAAAGAACGCGCCGTGCATCATCTTCATTGACGAGATCGACGCCGTCGGCCGGCACCGCGGCGCTGGTCTGGGCGGCGGGCACGACGAACGCGAACAGACCCTCAACCAGCTACTGGTGGAGATGGACGGCTTTGAATCCAATGAGGGCGTTATCCTGGTCTCGGCCACCAACCGCCCGGATGTCCTTGATCCGGCCCTCATGCGCCCGGGCCGCTTCGACCGCCAGGTGGTGGTCTCCCTGCCGGATGTCAAGGGGCGGGAGAAGATCCTCAAGGTCCATATGAAAAAAACCCTCGTATCCTCGGATGTGGATCCCTTGATCCTGGCCAAGGGCACGCCCGGATTTTCCGGGGCCGATCTGGAAAACCTGGTCAACGAGGCGGCCCTCTACGCTGCCAAGCGCGATGCCCAGAAAGTCGCCATGGTTGATTTCGAGGAGGCCAAAGACAAGGTTTACATGGGGCTGGCCCGCAAATCCAAGGTCATCAAAGACGAGGACCGGAAAGTGACGGCCTACCACGAAGGCGGCCACGCCCTGGTCGCCCGGTTTCTGCCCCATACCAGCGTCGTCAACAAGATCACCATCATCCCGCGCGGGCGGGCGGCCGGCGTCACCTGGTTCCTGCCCGAGGAGCAGGACTTTAAATACAAGGACCAGCTGGAGAGCGAGCTGGCCGTTGCCTTCGGCGGACGGGCCGCGGAAGAGATCATCTTCAACCGGATCAGCACGGGCGCATCCAACGACATCAAACAGGCCACCGAAATGGCGCAGAACATGATCCGTGCCTGGGGCATGAGTGAAAAGCTCGGCCCGTTGTCATACGCCAAGGGCGAGGAGCAGGTATTCCTGGGCCGGGAGATCGCACAGCACCGCGACTACTCCGAGGAGACCGCCCGCCTGATCGACAGCGAGATTTCCGGCCTCATCAATGGCGCCTACGGCCGTGCCAGGAAAGTGCTCGAGGACAACGTCGACATCCTCCACAAACTGGCGGATCTTCTTTTGGAGAAGGAGACCGTCATGGGAACGGAGCTGAACGACCTGATCATCGCCATGCGTCCCGGCATCCGCTTGCCGTCCTACCACCCTGCCGACGAAGGCGACGCGGGCGAGGGCGGCATCGACGACCGGCCCGCGGAACAACCAGACGAAGCCGGAACGCTCAAGGAGAAGGTGGCGCCGGACGCCGACGCTGCCGGGACGACCGAGGAAAAAGACCGCGGAGCGGCCGAAGACGGCCCCAGCCCAGAATAGCGCCGGACCACGTGTTGGCCAGACCAGTACTGGCTGGGGGGATAATGAAATCTTATGTTCTGACATTCGGGGGCCATCGGCTCGAACTCGGGCAGCGCACCTGCATCATGGGAATTCTCAACATCACGCCCGACTCTTTTTCCGACGGCGGGCGTTTTTTCGGCGCGGACGCCGCGCTGGCCCATGCGGAGAGAATGGCCGCTGCCGGTGCGGACATCATCGACATCGGCGGGGAATCGACCCGGCCCTTCTCCGACCCCGTATCCGCCCAGGAGGAGGCCGACCGCGTGCTGCCCGTGATCGAGTCCCTTGCAGGCCGCGTGGCGGTGCCCATCTCCATCGACACCACCAAAGCATCGGTGGCGCGCCAGGCACTCCAGGCCGGCGCCGCCATCGTCAACGACATCTCGGCCCTTCGCACAGACCCGGAGCTCGCATCCACCGCCGCCCGTCATGGTGCGCCGCTGATCCTGATGCACATGAAGGGAACGCCCAAGACCATGCAGGCGGATCCCCGGTATGACGATCTGATCGGCGAAGTCATCGCTTTTCTGGATACGGCGATTCAGGCGGCCCACGCCGCCGGCGTGCCCCGGGAACACGTCATCATCGATCCAGGCATCGGCTTCGGCAAAACCATCGCCCACAACCTCTGTCTGATCAACCGGCTG
>CAJXSB010000202.1 GCA_913060435.1 uncultured Desulfococcus sp. | reverse complement strand
CAAGATTTTGACATTCTGCAGCATCTGTGCAACGATCTCGAAACGGTAACGATCCATCAGCATCCGGAGATTGAAGCGGCGAAAACAGCTCTGATGGACCATGGTTCGTCCGGCGCATTGATGTCCGGAAGCGGGCCGACGGTTTTCGGTTTATTTGAAACGGCCGAAGCAAGAAGTCATGCATGGCGTTCGCTTTCAACGTCGAAGCATTGGAAAGTGTATTCCGCAGCGTTGATCGTTCCGCCCGACAGGTAATTGGTGTCAGAATTCATTGGGGCGTCGTCAAGCGGTAAGACACAGGATTTTGGTTCCTGCATTCGGAGGTTCGAATCCTCCCGCCCCAGCCAAGATGTATATCAATGCGGTCGAGAGGGAAACCCAAAGAAACGGAATCTATCGAATCATGGACGAAATAATCATATTTTCAGGGAACGCCAACCCTGATCTAGCGAACAAAATCTGCGACTACCTCCAGATCCCCCTCGGCGGCGCCAAGGTCAAAACCTTCAGCGACGGTGAAGTGCAGATCGAGATCAACGAAAATATCCGGGCGCGGGACGTATTCGTCGTTCAATCCACGTGCAGACCGGTCAACGACAACCTGGTTGAACTCATTCTGATGATAGACGCCTGCAAACGATCATCGGCCAAACGCGTCACCGCCGTGATTCCCTACTATGGCTACGGCCGCCAGGACAAGAAGGTGGCCCCCCGAGTTCCCATCAGCGCCAGAGTGGTGGCGGACATGATCACGACGGCGGGTGCGGACCGGGTTATCACCATGGATCTCCATGCCGGCCAGATACAGGGTTTTTTCAACATTCCCGTCGACAACCTCTTTGCCGCCCCGGTGATGCTGGATCACCTGCGGTCCAGCTTCGACATCAGCGAAGTCGTCATTGTCTCACCGGATGCCGGGGGTGTGGAGCGGGCCCGTGCCTTTGCCAAGCGCCTGGATGCCGGGCTGGCCATCATTGACAAACGGCGCGACAAGCCGAATGAGGCCAGGGCCATGGCGGTCATCGGTGATGTTTCGGACAAGGTGGCCATCATTCTCGACGACATGGCTGATACCGCGGGAACCCTTGCGGAAGCTGCAGGCGCGCTGGCAAAGAACGGCGCCAGGGAAGTCCACGCATGCTGCACCCACCCAGTACTGTCCGGGCCGGCGGTTGAACGGATCCGCAACTCGGAAATCGATAGATTTGTCGTTACCGATACCATCCCGCTGTGTGCCGAATCCAGGGCCTGCGACAAGATCTCGGTACTCACCATCTCCAAACTGTTTGGCGAGGCCATCATTCGAAGCCATGAGGGTGATTCGGTAACATCGCTTTTTGTGTAACCAATTGAAACTGTACCAGTATGAAAACCGGCAGGGGCAGACCGGTTTACCTTTCTGCCGGTTCATCTTCTTGAAGGAGGCGTTTTTTTGGAACTTATAGAACTGAAAGCAAACCTGAGAACGGAACGGAAAAAGGGGCCGGCGCGACGCCTTCGGGCGGCGGGCAAAATTCCGGCGGTGCTTTACGGCCCCGGCGCAACGACCCTCGCACTCACCATTGATGTCGCGGAACTCGAAACCGGGATGAAGAACAAGGCCGGCAGCCAGTCTTTTTTCAATATCATTATCGAAGGCGGGGATGCGCCGAACAAGACGGCCATGATAAAAGACCTTCAAATGCATCCCGTATCCCGCGAAATGATCCACGCCGATTTCTATGAAATCGCCATGGACCGTAAGATTACCGGCATGGTCCCGGTAACCGTCACCGGAAAATCGGCCGGTGTCGAGGCCGGCGGCATGCTCCAGATCATCCGCCGAGAGCTGGAAGTCCTCTGCTATCCCAGCAAGTTCCCACAGGAGATCGTCATCGACATCACAGACCTCGAGATTGGGGATTCGGTCCATATCGAAGAAATCCCCACCGAAGAGGGCGTCGAATTTCCGCACGAGGTCGACTTTACGGTCTTGACCATCCTGAGCCCGTCGGCTGAAGAGCCGGAGGAGGAAGAGGAGGAGGAAGAGGAAGAGATTGAGGCCGGAGAAGAGGCAGCAGGCGAACCCGGTGAAGAAGCGTAATTGTCACATCCGCTGAAGCTGATCGTAGGACTTGGTAATCCTGGGAAGGAATATGAACATACGCGCCACAATGTCGGATTCATGATCGTCGACGAGATCGCAAAACATTTTTCCATCCCTGTATTTGAGACCGGTAATGATCTCAGCACTGGCAGCGGATATGTCATGAGTTGCAACGCCGTTCTGGCAAAACCTATGGCTTTTATGAACCGGAGCGGGCCTCCGGTTCTTTTGCTTTTGGATAAGCTTGGGCTGAATGTCGAGAATATGATCGTCGTGCATGACGACATCGATCTGGACTTCGGCAGGATTAAAATCAAAAAGAAAGGAGGTCATGGGGGACATCGGGGTATCAAATCTCTGATGGATGCTCTGGGAACCGGTGAATTTACACGGATTCGAATGGGCATCGGCCGCCCGGAATACGGCAGCGACGTCATCGACCACGTACTGGGAAGATTTTCGTCGGAAGAGACAGCGCAGCTGCCGCGGTTTATCGAGACAGGCCGGGAGGCCACGGTTACAGTCCTTTGCAAGGGCACAAAGGAAGGGATGAACAAGTTCAACCGTAAACTCAACACCTAAAACTAGTTTGGATGGAGGTAAAATGGAATTTATAATGAATAATGTGGCGCTGACATGCACGCTGGTCGGAGCGACTGGAATCCTGTTTTCTATTATACTGGCTGGCATCGTCAAGGGTGCACCGGCCGGTGACGAGAAGATGCAGTCGATTGCGGGCGCCATCCAGGAAGGCGCTGTGGCCTACCTGAACCGCCAGATGAAAAGCATGGGTATTGCGGGCATCATCATTTTTGCCGTGATTTTCTCAACCATGGGCGCCAAAACCGCCTTCGGCTTCCTCCTTGGCGCGGTAGCCTCCTTCTGCGCCGGCTACATCGGCATGCGGGTATCCGTCCTTGCCAACGTCCGGACGGCCGAGGCTGCGAAAAAAGGCATGGCCGCTGGCCTCGCCATGGCCTTCAAGGGCGGCTCCGTGACAGGGATGATCGTCGCCGGACTGGCCCTGACCTCCGTCGCCGGCTACTACTATTTTACGCATGACGTCATCGCGCTGGTCGCCCTTGGTTTCGGTGGCAGCCTCATCTCCATCTTCGCCCGTCTCGGCGGTGGTATCTTCACCAAGGGCGCCGACGTCGGCGCGGACCTGGTGGGCAAGGTCGAAGCCGGAATCCCCGAGGACGACCCGAGAAACCCCGCGACCATCGCCGACAACGTCGGTGACAACGTTGGTGACTGCGCCGGTATGGCCGCCGACCTTTTCGAGACATACGCTGTGACCGCGGTCGCCGCCATGCTCATCGGCCACCTGCTCTTCCCGAAAGTTCCCATGGCCACCGAGTTCCCGCTGATCCTGGGCGCCATCTCGATCATCGCATCGATCATCGCGGTCTTCTTCGTCCGTCTGGGCAAAAGCGAGTACATCATGGGCGCTCTCTACAAAGGCATGTTCGGCTCCGCCATTCTGGCCGCCATCGCCTTCTACTACGCCTGCAACAAATTCATGGCCAACATTCCTGACATCTCCGCCATGAACCTCTACTACTGCACCCTGCTCGGCCTCGGCCTCACCGTCGTGATCGTCATCATCACCGAGTACTACACCGGGATCTACGGTCCGGTGAAAGCGATTGCCGACGCCTCTACCACGGGCCACGGCACCAATATCATCTCCGGCCTGGCCGTCTCCATGCAGGCCACTGCAGCACCGGTTCTGACCATCTGCCTGGCCATCTTCCTGGCCTATCAGTTCGGCGGGCTTTACGGCATCGCCATGGCCGCCATGTCCATGCTCTCCATGACCGGTATGGTCATCGCCATTGACGCCTACGGCCCCATCACCGACAACGCCGGAGGCATCGCCGAAATGGCCGGCATGGATGAAAGCGTCCGCGCCGTCACCGATCCGCTGGATGCGGTCGGCAACACCACCAAGGCCGTCACCAAGGGCTACGCCATCGGCTCCGCCGGTCTGGCCGCCCTGGTACTGTTCGCTGCCTACGTCATGGAGTTCCAGATGCGTGGCGGCGGCAAAGAAGCCATGGCATTCGATCTCTCCGACGTCAACGTGATCATCGGCCTCTTCGTCGGCGGTCTGCTGCCCTACCTGTTTGCATCCATCGCCATGAACGCTGTCGGCAAGGCCGGCGGCGCCGTCGTTGACGAAGTTCGCCGTCAGTTCCGGGAAATCCCCGGCATCATGGAAGGCACCGCAAAGCCCGACTACGGCGCCTGCGTCGACATCGTCACCAAGTTTGCCCTCAAAGAGATGCTCGTTCCCGCGCTTCTGCCGGTTGTGGCACCTCTGCTGGTCGGCTTCATCCTTGGCAAAATCGCCCTCGGCGGACTGCTCATCGGCTCCATCGTGACCGGTGTGTTCGTTGCGCTTTCCATGACCACGGGTGGTGCTGCATGGGATAACGCCAAGAAGTACATTGAAGACGGACACCTGGGCGGCAAGGGCTCCGACGCCCACAAGGCTGCGGTTACCGGCGACACCGTCGGCGATCCATACAAAGACACCGCCGGCCCCGCCGTCAACCCGATGATCAAGATCCTGAACGTCGTCGCGTTGCTGATGGTCCCGTTCCTGATGTAGCAGGAGACTAACGGCCGATACGAACCTAAGCTTCGGCCGTCGTACTGCATAAAAAGGGTTGGCGCTGCGGTTTGGCGCCAACCCTTTTTTATTTGCCAGTTCAATATATGTATGATATAAAATAGAAAGTTGTTATTGTTCCAAAATTGCCTCGCAATCGGCCTGCCTTGATTATTTTCACTGTGAACGCCGTCAATGAGGCGTTTCTGGATAAACCTTACAGTGGTGGTGGAATGAAGGATAAAAATCATCCCGACGGGACTCCGGCGGGAAACAAGAAGGCACGGCGGTTTCAGGTCGGCGATCTCGCGGTCTATCCCGCCCACGGCGTCGGCCGTATTGAAGCGATAGAAAGCAAGGTTGTGGGTGGAGAGACCCACGATTTCTATATCATGAAAGTGCTGGAAAACGACATGGTGATCATGATCCCGACGTGGAATGTCGAGTCCGTAGGACTGCGGGATGTGATCAGCAAATCAGAAATTCCCGAAATTTACAAGGTGATGGCCGACCGGCAGGAAAGTCCGCTGGACAACCAGACATGGAACCGGCGCTACCGCGAATACATGGAGAAGATCAAGACCGGATCTCTTTATGAGGTAGCGGAGGTCTTTCGAGATCTTTTTCTGCTGAAAATGTCCAAAGATCTATCCTTCGGGGAACGCAAACTCTACGACACGGCCCAGATCCTTCTGGTCAAGGAGCTTTCCACGGCCAAAGAGATCGACGAACAGGCGATCCTCACTGAAATCGAATCATTGTTTACCCCCTGACTCCGTTTATCCCACATGACCGAGCGCGCAGACGCGTTCTCCATCATTGCCGACAAAGCCGCCTTGGGCCGCCGCATTGACGCGTATCTGGCGACGAAAATCGAAGGCTGCTCACGTGCGTACATTGCCGGGCTGATCCGCTCCGGACAAATCCGGCTTCATGATCGGTCCGTCAAGCCGGGCTACCGCCTCCGTCCCGGAGACGAAATTCTGGGCCGGATCCCTGCGCCGTCGCCGCGGTTCGATGTATCCCCGGAGCCCATCCCCCTCGACATTCTCTTCCAGGACAGGGATCTGGTGGTGATCAACAAGCCGGCAGACCTGGTGGTCCATCCAGCCCCGGGACATCCTTCCGGCACGCTGGTCAATGCACTCCTCCACCACTGCCCGGACCTCGTCGGCATCGCCGGTGAAATTCGGCCGGGCATCGTCCACCGCCTCGATAAAGATACTACCGGCATCATCGTTGCTGCAAAAAATCCGAATGCCCAGGCAAGCCTTGCGGCACAGTTCAAATCGAGGAGCATCCAAAAAAAATATCTCGCCGTTGTCCACGGGGAGATGGAGGGCACCACCGGGCGCATTACGCTGCCCATCGGCCGGCATCCCGTCGACCGGAAAAAGATGTCCACGCGCGCAACATCCGCCAGAAGAGCGGAAACCCATTGGACCGTGGCCGAAGCATTCACCGAGGCCTCTCTCGTTGACATCGATCTGTTGACCGGCCGAACCCACCAGATCCGCGTTCACTTCGCGGCCATCCGCCATGCGGTGATCGGCGACCCGCTGTACGGACCCAAAAACGCTGCCGCCCATTCTCCCCGCATCGCAGCGCTGCTCTCTTCGATCCAGCACCAGATGCTTCATGCATGGCAAATCCGCTTCAGGCACCCCGCATCCAGCGCTGAGATGCATTTCAAGGCACCGCTGCCGCAGGACATGGCCAATCTGATCCAGTCGCTCAGAACGCTGCATGAAGGCCCCTGAACGCAAAGAGCCGTTCCCCCCGGTCGCCGGGGGGAACGGCTCAACTTGAACACTTCAGAAAGGATGGACCGTCAGGCGGCCTTTTTGTCCGTATCCTTATTGTAGCAAAGCCTGCAGCAGTTGAGACAGCGGGAGGCCTCCTGCAGGGCGTCTTCCTCGGTCAGGACCATATCCACCTCCTCGAAGGTCTTGATCCGCGACGCCACCGGAAGCTCGGGCATCTTGGCGCGAGGGCTCGGGACGATCCCGTCGACATGCTCGAACAGGGACTCTGGAATGTGCTTCTTGAATAACACGTTTTCCGGAGGCCTGACGGGCTCTCCCATCAGGTACTGATGGATCGACCTCGCCGCTCTCCTGCCGCCGCCGATCGCCTCGACCACAAGGGAGGCGCCGGTGGCGGAGTCGCCGCCGGTAAAAATCTTCGGTATGCTGCACTGGAGGGTGATGGGATCGTTGTCCAGGGTATTCCAGCGCGTGATGACCAGCTCGTCCAGGGATTTTGCGCCTTCCCGGAAGGAAACATCCGGCCGCTGGCCAATGGCGCTGATGATCATGTCCGCCTCGATGAGCGTCTCGGAGCCCTCGACAGGTACCGGGCGACGCCGACCCGAGGCATCCGGCTCTCCCAGCTCCATTTTGAGATACTCAAGGTGGCTCGCATGCCCGTTCTCATCGAGGACCACGCGGGTAGGCGCCGCCAGGAAGTGAAACTGGACCCCCTCATGCTCGGCAGCTTCGATCTCCACTACGTTCGCCGGCATCTCCTTCCGGGTGCGGCGGTAGAGGATCGTCACCTCCTCGGCTCCCAGCCGAACCAGGGTGCGGACGCAGTCGATGGCGGTGTTGCCGCCGCCGACGACAACGCATTTCTTGCCGATGGACATTCTTTCCCCCCCGGCGAACCGCGACAGGAAATTGATGCCGGTGAAGACGCCGGGAGCATCCTCGCCTTTGATGCCGAGGGTGTAGTCGCTCCAGGCCCCGATGCCGAAAAAGACCGCATCGAACCCTTCATAGCCGAGGGTCCCCATGTTGAAATCACGTCCGAAGCGCTGGTTGGTCCTGGCTTCGATCCCAAGGTCGAGGATGCCCTGGATCTCCCAATCGAGGGTTTTCTTGGGCAGCCGATATTCGGGAATGCCGTAGCGGACCATCCCCCCGAGGTGGGGCATGGCCTCGAAAATCGTCACATCGTGACCAACGCGCCTCAGGAAGAACGCACAGGAGAGGCCTGCGGGCCCGCCGCCGATGACGGCGACCTTCTTTCCCGTCGACGGCGCGCAGCTCACCGGAAAGCGGGAGCCGGAGTTCATCTCGAAGTCCGCGACAAAGCGTTTGAGCTGGTTGATGGAAACCGGCTCGTCCTCGATGCCCCGGCGGCAGTAATCTTCGCACGGGTGCGGGCAGACCCTGCCGCAGGTCAGAATCAAGGGATTTCGTTCCCGAAGGGTGTGGACAGCACCCTCATAGTCTCCCTTGGTGATGCATTCAATATACATCGGTATATCGATTTCCGCCGGACAGGTCTGCTGGCACGGGGCCAGGGCGTCTTCGGTCTTGTTGATGTCGAGGAGCCGCTGGGACAGGGTCCGAACCGTAAGGATGCTCTTGGGGCAGGCCTTTTCGCAGGCGCCGCATCCAACGCATTTGACCTCGTCCACCACCGGGTATCCGTCCGGGCCCATGTGGATAGCGTCGAATTTGCAG
>CAJXSB010000201.1 GCA_913060435.1 uncultured Desulfococcus sp. | reverse complement strand
CCCCTCACGGACGGCCGCTTGTGAATCCACAAATCCCGGCTTGTCGCCGGTGATCAGCTGATCAATCGTTTCCTCGATATTATCGAAGAATTTGAGCGGGTTGTTATCCGCCGGCATGATCTGGGTCGTTGACATGCGAAGTTGTATTTTCTGTTCTGCGCGACCTTTCAACAGGGTGACCAACCCTATGACCATCTCTCTAAAAACGGTTCCCAGGGTGTGCATCAGGTGGGGGATATCTTCTTGTTGGAAGCGGTTTGTATTTTTGACCCCTGCAGCGTCCAGGAAAAGGCGCAACCCATCACTGTCGGTGTACTGACCGACCGGTTGATGGCGCTCTGGTTCATCATGGGCCGTTTCAACGTGGGTTTGTTCAGGTTTTTCACCCTTATCCGGTTGATCAAAAATGGCAGAAAATTCCGGTGCGTCGGGTATGCTTTCGATATCTTTCCGCAAGAACCGCGCCGTCTTTGGAATCTCACCGTCTTTGATGAAAAAGCGGTTTTTTTCTTCTTGCGGCGCAGCATCGCCCGCGTCCTGATCGCTATCCGGAACAGCATCACTGGGTTTGGCTTTCCGTTGCTCGGGTTGCGAATCAATATCCTGAATCAGTTCTTCAAAATTGAAGTCCGTCGGGATCTGCTCGGCCGGGGATGCCTCATCAACCACATCCGGCGGGCTGAATGCTTCATCAAGGCCGGCGTTGTTTGCCTGATCGCCTGAGTCAGGCCGCCATTCATTGTCTTCGACATTTTCTCCATCTGCATCCGGCCACCAGGGCGCGTTTTCATCCGATGTCGTCAGGTTCGCCTGAACGTCTACGGATTGGGTTTGGGAAAGATTGTCAGCGGCGCTGGCCGTTGCTTCGAAAAGGTCCGCGGAGTGGATCCTGACCACCAGTTCATAATCCCCGATCCATATACGGTCGCCATCGGCAAGCCGTGCGCTTTCGTCATGGATGCGTGTGTCCCGGTTTCGATGATAAGTACCGTCGATACTCGAATCGGTTAAATAATAATGACCATCCCGATACGATATTTTCGCATGGATGCGGGAAATGTAACGGTCCGGATCCGGTAGAAATAGATGATTGTCTTTTTCCTCAGAAAGACGCCCGATCGTTCCGCCATCTTGGTCAAAAGAAATATCCATGGCTTCTGCCGGCGGGTGTCCTTTGACGCTCAGTACGCTAACTTCAAGGGGCATTGTACCTCATTTATTGGAAATGATAATCAATGATGAATGGTTGATAAAGCTCCGCCTTTCTGATTACATGCCGGATTTAGTGGAAGTACCAGATATTACAACTATATAAACAATTTGCTGGAACCACGTATGTGATGCCTGTCACAATCCGGCGATGGGTCCGCTGGTTTTTTGAAAATGTTGCGAATCCGTCAAATCAGAAAAGACTCTTAGTTGTGCGGCTGAATTGTTGAGGCCGTTGATAGGAAAGGGGGGAGACTGGCCTCCATGATTTTGCTTTCCAATCCAGTCTGCCGTGACAACGACGCAATCGAAAATGCTGCGTGCAGTTTATTGCAGAGCCTTCCCTTGATCTTTACCCGTCGTGCCCGCGCTCATTTTGCATGGATCGTTTTCCCATAGGCAAATGAATTAAGGTCAAGCACAAACAGACTGTAAATTGCAGCGCCAAACTCCTTTTTTGATATCTCAAACAATTCAGCTGGCAATCACATGATTAAAATAAATACCAATCAAACAACGACGTGTTTTTCCAGTTCCTGCAGGTTATGTCTCCGAGCCGTTGGGCTGATGCATGTAAAGGCCATAAAAAATGAAAATACGGTGCCTCAGGAACACGTCTGGCCAAACCCATGGGATATTTCATTGAAAATGGTAATACCGTGAACCGCTTCCACCACCAGGATGCCGAAGACTACGAATTATTTAACAATCGAAGAAGAGAATGCACTTGTTTCAGAATTGTAGATAAATCAGATATTACTGAAAAATTTTATTAAGAATCCCGGGGGCTGTCAACAAAGAATACTTACCGGTGGATTGACCGACATGGCCTTTTAAAGCCATGCCACGCGGATCAGGTCCTTGCGTTGTGAGCCACGAGGATGTCGCTGCCCAGATAATCGAGGAAACTCTAATGGATACGAAGCAGCCGGTTGGCGAGGCGGATCGTGAACAGGGGGCCCAGGCAGCGTCGACCACGGGGGGCAGGCCGCGCAGTTTAAGATTGAGACCGCTGGTGTGGGCGCCCGTCGACTCCACGACAAATTGACGTAAAAAACCCAATGGTGGGCGATTGATCAGGCAGCAGGCTCGAGGAGCGTACGGCGACCGGCCCTTCCAAATGGGTGAGGAAGGCGGATAGCTGCGTGCGCAGGTCTTCAGGAAGAGGCGCGGCCAGAAAGCGTCTGGCAATCGCCTCGTCGGAAAGCTCCGCTTTAGCCACTGCCTGCAGGGCATTGGCTGCCATGAAGGCGTCGAAGCTCGCGGTGGTGATGACCAGGGTCTGGGGGACGAATAGATCCACGTTTTCGAAGCGCGACCACCGGTCCGCCTGTTGGTAAAGCATGGCGGACATGAAGGCCAGGCCGCGAGCCTTGCCCCCCAGGGAGCCGTTGCCAATTTTGAGAAAGTCCGTATCCGGGTCGAAGCGATCGGCATCGAAGTTGACGACGATGCCGTGCTGGCGGCGGATACGCTGGGCCCGGATGAGCCCGACCAGATGCCGGCGGTGCACCGCGGCAGAGGCGAAGTCCTCACTGCGCAGTTGGCGGACCTGGTTGGCCAGGTCCACCTCGGCCAGGGAATATAGCCAGCGGGAGATATCGTTTCCGCGGCAATGGTGTTCGAAGGCGTCGTCGGGGATCTCGGCCAGGTGTTTTTCAAAGCTGTACAGGTTGGTGGCGGTGGCGATTACCCGGCCGTCGGGCCGCCTGAAGCAGAAGTCTCCGAAACCCAACTCTTCCATCAGAAAGGCACGGATTGTGTCACTCAATGCGGGGGCGTTCTTGTCCATGAAACGGGCCGGTATCTTCTCGGCCAGGACGGCATTGTGGGGTTCGGCGCTGGCCAGCAACAGGGGGATGTCGAAGCGCTCCTGGCGGATGCACTGCAACAGATCCACGCCTGCCTGCCCGTCCAGGTTGCCCCGGCGCGGGAAGCGCACATCCGAGATCACTCCCAGGATATAATCCTTGTAGGTTTCATAGAGATTCAGGGCTTCCTCGTAATCGCCCGCCAGCAGGATCTTGGGGCGGGCCCGCATGGAGAGCAGGCGGTGCTCGTCATTGAGCCCCACGTCGATCACCGCCTGGGTTTCGATGACCAGTTCCCGGTAGAGCACCGGCAGCAGGGTGGAGAGGTAGAAGGGGGAGTCTTCCACGTAGAGGATGATGCGGATGCCGGCGCGCCGCGTGTCGTGGGCCGCGTTGAGGCGGTCCTCGACGATCTTGATGATGGCCAGCAGCAGGGCGGCGTCGCCGGTCCAGTAGATGGTCCGGTCGATGGCGGCGGAGCATGTTGCCGTAGGAGAGACGACGTCCGCCAGGGACTCCCGATGGGTCAAGAGGACCACGGGCATCTGCGGCGCCCGGGCCTTCACCGCCGCGGCCCGTCGTCCGGCAGCGGCATCCGCCGTGCTGGAGATGATGATCACCAGGTCGAAGGCGCTCGCCTCGATGGCGGACAGGGCCGCCGCCGTAGTGGAGACCCAGGTCAGCCGCGGCGGGTGGCTGAGGTTGAGCCCCCGGTATTCGTGGATGATGTGCTCCGACAGCCGGCAGTCCTCCTCCATGATCCAGGCCTCGTAGGCCGTGGAGATCAGGAGCACCTGTTCGACCTTGGTGCGCATCAGGTCGTGAAAGACCTTAAATCGGGCGGTGGCGGGTTCCCTCTCCATTGGTTGATTCATGGTTGTCCGTGCCTGAAGCGATTCTGTCAGGCCATTATAACCCAAATCCCCCGTTTTTCCAACTCAGCGAAGAACCGCAAAGGGTCGATGCACTGCTCGGGGCATAGCACACCCGACTGGCCGATTTCCCCGGCGGCCACCATCTGGGCGCCGATGGACGCCGGCCAGTCCGTGGCATGGCAAAGATCGGCGTCGATGGTGTATCGGCACGCTCCGGGGTGACCGGCGCGCTCCCCGGCCACATCGATGCGCAGGCTTCCGTAAACGGGTGAGGGCAGTGACGCCGTGGCGGATTCGATTTCCGCCCGCATCTCGGGGGTCTCCAGGTGGGTCTCGAAGCAGGCCAGGATAAATTCCCTTGGGGTGATCGACGTCCCCCGCAAGGATACCGGCCGATCGGACAGCAAGCCCAGCCCGGCAAGCGTTTGGATGGTATCCTGCAGAACGCCGGGATACACCGCCCCGCGTACGGTTATGGATTCGATCCCCGGGATGTGTCGGGGAAGCATGATCGGTTCCGGGTGGCCGATGACGGGTGCCTGGATGGTTCCGAAGGGCGCGGGAAAGTCGATGGCCCCGGGGGCTTCTGCTGTCGGGGCGACCCATATCCGTTTGCCGTCCCGCAGCACCGGAACGGGCCCGCAGAGGCTGTGGAAGAAATGCAGGAAAACCGCATCTCCGCCCTCACCGACTGCCCCCACATAGGCGATATTTACCGAACGTACCCGGTCCATCCGCTTGGCGGCGTGCTTCACGCAGACGTTGCTCACCCCCGGTGTCACTCCCAGGCCTATAATGACGGGGATGCCGGCGGCCCTGGCCTCGGCGTCGAGGCCGAGAACCGCTTCGATGGCGTCGAAATCATCGTTGATGTCGACATAGGGGGCCCGCGCTTCGATGGCCGCACGGACGGTTTTTAGGCCATAGCGGTAGAAGGGGCCCAATGCGGAAACCACCACACCGGCATTTTGCATGACTTTCATCAGGCTCGCGTGATCGTCGGCGTCGGCCTGAACGGCGGATACCCGTGTTCGATCGGAAGCCAGGTCGGCGGCAAGGGATTGTGCCCTGCCAACAGCGCGGTCGGCGATGACGACCGCGTCCACCCCGCTGCGTACGAGATCCTTGACGATGCCGCGGCCCTCGATGCCGGCGCCGCCCAAAATGACAAATTGCATTGCCCAACCTCCTTTCCGTGGCCCCTAAATCACCGGCCCCTGTCGATTGTCGGACAGGGGCCGTCGATCGTCACTCCTTGGCTGAATCGATTACAGGGCGATCATCACATGCTTGGTCACCAGGTAGTCGCCAACCGCCTCGGCCGAGAGATCCTTGCCGAAGCCGGACTGCTTGAATCCGCCGTGGGGCGTTTCCGAGGAGAGCGGCGTGTGGTCGTTGATCCAGACCGTGCCGAACTCCAGCTTGGCCGACAGGCGCATGGCGCGGCTGACGTCGTTGGTAAAAATCGAGGACGCCAGGCCGTAGACCACATCGTTGCCCATGGCCAGGGCCTGCGCCTCGTCGTCGAAGCCCTGGATCACCAGCACCGGCCCGAAAATCTCATCCTGCACCACCTCGGCATCCTGGGATACGTTGGTGATCACCGTCGGTTCGTAGAAGTAGCCCTTGTCGAAGGCGGCCGGGATCTTGCCGCCGGTGAGAATCTTGGCGCCGGCCTGTTTGGCCCGTTCGACGAAACCGATGACCTTTTCCCGCTGATCCGCCGAGATCAAGGGCCCCATCTCGGTCTCCTTGTCGAAGGGCATGCCCAGCTTGACCTTCTCGGCGGCGGCCACGATGGCGTCGGTCACCTCGGCCAGGCGGCTCTTGTGCACGATCACGCGCGTGGCCGCGGTGCAGTCCTGGCCGGTGTTGACATAGCCGCCGACGATCAGCTTCTCGGCCACCAGGCCTGCATCGGCATCCTCGAAGACCAGGGCCGGGGCCTTGCCGCCCAGTTCCAGATGCACGCGTTTGATCGTATCCGCCGCCGTTCGCATGATGGCCTTGCCGGTTTCGGTGGCGCCGGTCAGGCTCACCATGCGCACGTCCGGATGGGCCGTCAGATGGTGCCCCACATTACCGGAGATGACGTTGAGCACGCCGTCGGGAAGGCCGGCCTCCTTGGCGATTTCACCTAACAGCAGGGTCGTGCGCGGGGTCAGCGAGGCCGGCTTGATCACCGACGTGCAGCCGGCCGCCAGGGGGGCGCCGATCTTCCACATGGCCATCAGGAAGGGGTAGTTCCAGGGGGCGATGCCGGCGGTGACGCCGCACGGCTCGCGGCGATAGATGGAAGAGAATCCTTCGGCGTATTCGCCGGCATGGTTGCCCGAAGTGTCGCGGGCAGCGGATGCGAAGAAGCGAAGGTTGTCGATGCCGAAAGGAAAGTCGACCCCGCAGCACAGGTATTCGTAGGGTTTGCCGGTGTCCTCGGACTCGATGCGGGCCAGTTCCTCGCTGCGTGCCTCGATCAGGTCGGCCATCCTGCCCAGCACTGCGCTGCGCTCACCCGGAGTTTTTCCGGACCAGCGACCATCGTAAAAGGCTTTTTTCGCCGCCTCGACGGCATCGTTTACGTCCGCTTCACAGGCATTGACCACTTCGTCGATGGTTTCACCGGTTGCCGGATTTTCCACGGGCAGCCTGGCGGTGCCTTTGCCATCGGTCCAATTTCCGTCGATCCAGAGTTTGTAGTCCATTCAATCCTCCTTGGTTAAAAAGTGTTTACCTACGTGAATGGTGACGATCAGGATCGTTCAATCCTGACATAACGACAGACCAAAAAAAATACGCTATCCCATGCATGGGCTTGGATGCCTATACGCACGCCTTGGGGTTGGGCAGGCCGGCAAGCCGCCGGGCCCCGCTGCGAATCCCTTGCGGAAACAATGCCTCCAGGGCCATAAGGCTCAGCCCGGTCCCTTTTTTCAGATCCTTGTTCATGGGGGCCCGGCCATGGTGGAAGTAAAAGTCACGCATAAAGCGGATGACCCGCCATTGCGCCTCGTTCAGGCCGTTCATTCCGCTCTCGCGGGCCAGGGCCAGCGCGACGGCCTCGTTCCAGTCATGGGGATCCCACAAAAAGCCCTCCCAGTCGAAATAAATTGCCTGGCCGGCAACCGTGCGCAGTCGCCGGTCAGCCGCTGATGTGTCGGGGCTGGCCGGATGGTCGGGGGACATCATCAACCCTTACCGGCTTCCATCAGGGCCGCCTTGACTTTGTCCGGGGTCGCCGGTAAATCGGTGACCCATACGCCGCAGGCGTTGTAGATGGCGTTGATTACGGCCGGCGCCGTGGACACCATGGCCATCTCACCAACCCCGGTGGCGCCCAGGGTGCCTCGGCGACGCGGCGTTTCCCGGGTGATCACGGCCATGTCGAAGGCGGTCTTCATGGTGGGAAAGGCGAACGTCCACCAGTCCATTTGGTCCGATGTTGGCGTCGCGCGAAAAAATTTATCACCGGAAGATCAACCATATGCACCCCAAGGGCACTTCCTGAAGGGGGCTGCGGTAAAATTTCTCGCGCGCCTTGATCTCGACCCGATTTGCCTATTTTTGGATGGACACAAGTAAGAATCTAACGGTTGTTTGAAAACCTTGGATCAGGCTCGATAACGAGGCGGAAAATAGCTCGAAAGCGGAGTATACATGTCAGTATGTGAGCATTTCGAGCTGTTTTCCAACGCCGTTAGCGGGGTTTAGACAGGTTTTGAATACAACCTTTTACACCACCCCCTGATCAAGCATGGCTTCAACCACCTTGACGAAACCGGCGATGTTGGCCCCGTTCAAGTAGTTGCCTGGCGTGCCGTACTGCTCGGCAGCCGCCAGGCAGGTCTGGTGAATACTTTTCATGATCATCTGCAGCCGGTTGTCTACCTCTTCGCGGGTCCAGGAGAGGCGCATGCTGTTCTGGGTCATTTCTAACCCGGAGACCGACACGCCGCCTGCATTGGCGGCTTTTCCGGGGCCGTATAGAAAGCCTTTCTCCAGGAACAGATCCACAGCCTCCGGTGTACAGGGCATGTTGGCCCCTTCACTGACCAGCTCGACCCCACCGTTTATCAGGCTGTAGGCGTCCTTCTCCGTGATTTCATTTTGGGTGGCGGAAGGAAATGCGCATTTGGCCTGATGTTCCCAGAGCGGGTTTTTCTCCGAATCCGGATCAACCGGTGTATAAACGGCGCTCGGATACTTCTCCGTGTATGCCTCAACCCGACCCCGGCGTACGTTTTTCAACTGCATGATGAAATCAAGTTTTTGCCGATCCACACCCTGCTCGTCAAAAATATATCCGGAGGA